>CACXFE010000021.1 GCA_902766855.1 Oscillospiraceae bacterium
AAGTCAAGTTTCTATGCAGAACAACGGCGAAAAAAGCAAGAAGGTGTCACTTTTTGCGCGGTTTAATGAATCGAAACGCAATTTTGTTGGCTGAAAGCGAGGTCGGATAAAGGATTGAAAACCGGAGCGATGGGCGAAGAGTGTGCCTGATCGCTTCGGTTTTTTCTTCCTTGTCACACTTAACAATTTCGCCATTTCGGTAAAAATCGAAATAGTAATGATGAACAAACTTTTAAAAAAATGTACTCTTTTGTTGACTTCGGTCGCAAAATATGGTAGGATGACGATAGAGCAAATACAAAATCACCGCTTTATCGGCGGAGAATAATGAGTGCCAATATATATTTGGAAAAGATGGTCCAAATGTTTCTACCGCACGCCTCAGTTGCGACTATTGGTTACACGGGTTCTGTGTCGGGAATTGGCAGACTGTTGCAGTCTGTCTTTTTGTTTTTCGATAAAGGGGACTTTTTATGAAAGCGCTGGAAGAAAAGATATTGCGTGAGGGCACGGTGCTGCCCGGAAACATTTTAAAGGTCGGTTCTTTTTTGAATCACCGGCTGGACGCGGATTTTCTGATGGAAATGGGAAAAGAAATCGCGCGCTTGTTTGCAGGCGATCAGGTCACCAAGATCTTAACCATTGAAAGTTCCGGGATCGCCATTGCGGTTGCCGCGGCGGCGGCCATGCATATACCGGCGGTTTTTGCGAAAAAAAATAAAACCAGTAATGTTTCGGGGGAAGTGTACCGCACGGTTGTGCATTCCTACACCCACGGAACCGATTATCATGTTGTGGTGGAAAAGGCCTTTTTAGAAGCGGGCGATCGGGTATTGCTTGTGGATGACTTTCTTGCCAACGGCAAGGCGCTGGAAGGGCTGATCGATTTGGTCGAGCAGGCGGGCGCTGTGGTCGTAGGGGCTTCCTGTGCCATTGAAAAAGGGTTTCAGCACGGAGGGGACAGGCTTCGCGAAAAGGGCGTCGCGGTGCGCAGTCTTGCTGTGATCGATCAAATGACCGATGATTCCATCGTTTTTCGCCCATCAGACAGTATGTAAAAAAATTTACATAAATTTTTAGGAGGAAGAGAAAATGAAAAAAATCATCTGTGCGCTTCTTGCAGTCGTCATGGTACTTGCCTTTGCCGCCTGCGGAAACACCGACACCGCTTCAAAAGGCGGAGAGAAAGACAAGGTATTGTCGATCAGCGAGATCGAGAAGACCGTTGCCACCGCAATGGAGAAGGTAGAGAAAGCCAACCTCAAAATCGGCCTGATCTGCCTGCATGACGAGAACTCCACTTACGACAACAACTTTATCCAGGCGTTAAAAGAAGTTCAGCAAGAACTTGGCCTCACCAATGATCAGGTTCTGATCAAAACCGGCATTGCCGAGAGTGATGCTTGCTACAACGCCGCCGCTGAATTTGCGGATGCCGGCTGCCAGATCGTGTTTGCCGATTCATTCGGTCATGAAACTTACATGATCCAAGCCGCCAAAGAATTCCCGAAAGTTCAGTTCTGCCACGCTACCGGCACCCGTTCACAGATCGAACTGGTTTCCAACTATCACAATGCGTTCGCCACCATTTATGAAGGCCGTTATCTTGCGGGTGTTGCCGCCGGCATGAAACTGAAAGAAATGATCGATTCCGGCAAAATCACCGCTGATAAGGCTGTGATCGGCTATGTCGGCGCGTTCAATTACGCCGAAGTGGTTTCCGGTATGACTTCGTTCTTCCTCGGCGCACGCTCCATCTGCCCCTCGGCTACCATGAAGGTGACCTACACCAACTCTTGGTTTGATATTGCGAAAGAGAAAGAAGCCGCGCTCAACCTCATCAATTCCGGCTGCGTCCTGATCAGCCAGCATGCTGACTCGGAAGGCGCTCCGAAAGCCTGCGAAGAAAAAGGCGTTCCGAATGTTGCTTACAACATCAGCACCATTCCGATGGGCCCGAACACCGCGATCATTTCTTCCAAGATCGACTGGGCTCCCTACTTCAAGCAGATCATCAATGCCGCGCTGGAAGGCGGCACGATCCCGACCGACTTCTGCGGCACCTTGGAAAACGGCTCTGTAAAACTGACCGAACTGAACACCAAAGTGGCGGCCCCCGGCACACAGGAGAAGATCGACGAGATCAAAGCCAAACTGATTTCCGGCGAAGTGAAAGTATTTGACACCAAGACCTTCACGGTCGGCGGCAAAGAACTCAGCACCTACACGGCGGACATTGTGGACAAGGGCGACTTTGTTCCGGATTCCGAAGCAATTAAAGACGGTACCTTCGCTGAGTCTTCCGATCGTTCCGCTCCTTACTTCGATATCAAGTACATCGACGGTATCAGCGAATAATCTCAAATTTCTTTTTCAGGCGGAGCCTTCTGCTCCGCCTGAAGTTGTTCTGTGTCAGCCCCGGGTGCCGGGTTTCCGATGGTCAATTTTGAGAAAAGAAGTGGGCTTTTCTGAAAATTGACCGGTTTTTTGAAAGGAGTGGAGTCCATGGCGGCGGCCGCCATTGAATTAAAAAACATTACCAAAACTTTCGGCAGTGTGGTTGCCAATAAAAATGTCAGTCTTTCGGTTTACGGGGGAGAAATTCTTTCGTTGCTTGGGGAAAACGGAAGCGGAAAAACCACCCTGATGAATATGATTTCGGGGATTTATTATCCGGATGAAGGGCAGATCTTTATCGGCGGAGAAGAAGTGGTGATCCGTTCCCCGAAAGACGCGTTTGATTATAAAATCGGGATGATCCATCAACACTTCAAGTTGATCGATGTGTTTTCGGCGGCGGAAAATATTGTACTGGGCTTGAAAGAGAAAGGCCGGTACGATGTGAAAAAAGTAACCGCCCGCGTAGCGGAAATCAGCGAAAAATACGGGTTTGAACTGGATCCCGGCAAGAAAATTTACGAAATGTCGGTTTCCGAAAAACAAACGGTGGAGATCATCAAAGTTTTGTATCGCGGCGCGGATATTCTGATTCTGGATGAACCCACCGCGGTTCTCACCCCGCAGGAAACGCAAAAACTGTTTGCCATTTTGCGCCGTATGCGGGATGACGGGAAGGCCATCATCATCATTACCCACAAACTGCATGAGGTGCTTTCCCTTTCTGACCGGGTGGCGGTTTTGCGCAAAGGCGAGTATATCGGAACGGTGAATACCGCCGAAACCAACGAGTCGGAACTGACGGAAATGATGGTCGGGAAAAAGATTTCGCTCAATATCACCCGCAGTGAACCGAAAGACCCGCAAGACCGATTGGAGGTCAAAGACCTTGATTGTGTCAATCGTGAAGGGGTAAAAGTGCTGGATCATGTTTCTTTCACGGCGCGTTCGGGGGAAATTTTAGGCATCGCCGGCATTGCGGGCAGCGGGCAGCGCGAACTGCTGGAAGCAATCGCGGGATTGCAACATATTGAAAACGGCAGTTTGCTGTATCATAACCCCAAAACCGGATCGACCGATGAATTGCGCGGCAAAACGCCGCTGCAAATCCGGGAACTGGGTGTGCGGCTTTCCTTTGTGCCGGAAGATCGGTTAGGGATGGGCCTTGTCGGGAATATGGACATTGTAGATAATATGATGCTTCGCAGTTACCGGAAAGGAAAATCCATCTTTTTAGAGCGCAAAGCGCCTAAAAATTTAGCGGATACCATTATTGAGCAGTTGGAAGTGGTTACGCCGAGCGCCGAAACCCCGGTGCGAAAATTATCGGGCGGGAATGTGCAGAAAGTGCTGGTCGGCCGTGAGATCGCGGCGGCGCCCACCGTGCTGATGGCGGCTTACCCGGTCAGAGGGCTCGATATCAACTCCTCTTATGCGATTTATAATTTGTTGAACAGCCAGAAAGAAAACGGCGTAGCCGTGATTTTTGTGGGCGAAGATCTGGATGTACTGATCGAACTGTGCGACCGGATCATGGTGATCGGATCAGGCAAGATCACCGGCATCGTAGAGGGCAGAAACGCCGATAAGAGCGAGATCGGCCTGATGATGACCAAGACACAGGGGGGCAACGCTGATGAAAACAACTGAAAAGCATCTGCATGAGCCGTTGTTTCATATTACACGGCGAACAGATATTTCCGCGGCAAAAGCGTGGATGATCCGTTTGCTTGCCATCCTTGCGGCATTGATCGTTTGTGCTTTGGTGATCGTTACGATTACCGATTATAACCCGCTTCAGGTTTATGTGAAAATGTTTGAAGGCAGTTTCAGTTCGGAACGCAAGATCATGATGCTGCTGCAAAATATTGCCATGTTGCTTTGCATTTCGCTGGCGGTAACGCCCGCTTTCAAAATGCGGTTTTGGAACCTCGGCGCCGAAGGTCAGGTGCTGGTAGGGGGGCTGGCAAGCGCCGCGTGTATGTTCTATGCGGGGGACAGTATGCCAAGCCCATTATTGATTTTGGTCATGTTGGTCACCAGTATTTTAAGCGGCGTGATTTGGGGGTTGATCCCGGCGTTCTTTAAATCTTTTTGGGGAACAAACGAAAGCCTTTTCACCCTGATGATGAACTATGTTGCCATGCAGTTGGTGGCGTTTTGCATTATGGTGTGGGTCCCGAGCGGATCCAATGTCATGGGAATTATCAATCAGAATTCTCAAAGCGGATGGCTGCCGGAATTGTTCGGACAAAAATATCTGATCAATATTTTGATCGTTGCGGTACTGACTGTGGTGATGTTTGTATATTTGAAATACAGCAAACAAGGCTATGAAATCGCCGTGGTCGGAGAAAGCGAGAATACCGCGCGCTATGTCGGGATCAATGTTAAAAAAGTGATCATGCGCACCATGGTGATCTCGGGCGGTATTTGCGGATTGGCGGGCTTCCTTTTGGTGTCCGGCACCAACCACACGGTTTCCAAAGAACTGGCCGGCGGCATGGGCTTTACGGCGATCATGGTTTCGTGGCTTGCGAAATTCAATCCGCTGATGATGGTGCTTACCTCGTTCCTGATCGTGTTTTTACAGCGCGGTGCCAGCGAGATCGCCACGGCGTTCCGCTTGAACGAAAGTGTTTCGGATATTTTAACGGGCATTATCATTTTCTTTATCATCGGCTGCGAATTTTTCATCAATTATAAAATCAATAAGAAATCGAAGAAAAAGGAGGCGGTGGCATGATCGGCACGATTTTTGCTTTTATCAATGCCGCGATCATTCAAGGCATTCCGCTTCTGTACGGCGCAACCGGGGAAATCATTACGGAAAAGAGCGGAAACCTCAACCTCGGGATCCCGGGCATTATGTATATGGGTGGTATTTCGGGGATTATCGGCGGTTATCTGTACGAACATTCGACCGAGCATCCCGTCGCTGCGCTTTGCATTTTGATTCCGCTTGTTTCCTCCTTGCTCGGCTCTTCGCTGATGGCGTTGATTTACAGTTTTTTAACCATTACGCTTCGCGTAAATCAAAATGTCACAGGGTTGGCGCTGACTACTTTCGGCATCGGCATGGGGAACTTCTTCGGCGGATCACTGTTGAGTTTCTTCGGGGAAACCGGCTCGATCTCCTTGCTTACCACCGGTAATTATTATAAAACAAGATTGCCGTTTGCGGATGATCTCGGGCTGTTCGGGAAAACCTTTTTGTCTTTCGGATTTTTGGCTTATCTCGCCATCTTCTTGTCTTTGGTCACTTCTTATTTCCTGAATCATACAAGGGCGGGCCTGAATCTCCGTTCGGTAGGGGAAAATCCCGCCACGGCGGATGCGGCCGGCATCAGCGTGGTGAAATATAAATACCTTTCCACGGTGATCGGCGGTGCCATTGCGGGATTGGGCGGTTTGTATTTTGTCATGGATTATACCGCCGGCGCATGGACGAATAACGGCTTTGGTGATCGCGGCTGGCTGGCGATTGCGATCGTGATCTTTGCCATTTGGCGGCCGAACCTTGCGGCGCTCAGTTCCTTCCTGTTCGGCGGCTTGTATATCTTGTGCGTTTATATTCCGGGCTTGTCAAGCAGTTCCAAAGAAATCATCAATATGCTGCCGTATCTTGTTACCATTTTGGTTTTGGTGGTCGTCAGTATGCGCAAAAAGCGCGAAAACCAGCCGCCGGCTTCGCTTGGTCTTTCTTATTTCCGCGAAGAACGGTAAAAAAATTCTTACATTTTTTCGGGATCCGTGCTATAATGAAGATACAGCAAACCGTTCCGGCAGGCGGATTTCGGCTGTCGGAACGATTGCATTATCGCGGCTTTTCCGCAGAATGAGGTCTTGAAATTGTTCCATCAAGGGGATCGGATTCTTTACGGCAGAACCGGCGTTTGCACGGTAGAAGGCGTTTGTGAAAAAACGATCGGGAAAAATGAAACGCATCAATATTATACCTTGCGTCCTCTCTTTCAAAGTCATAATGTCATTTATGCCCCGGTAGACAGCGAGAAGATTTTTATGCGCACCTTGCTTTCGGAAGGGGAAGTCCGCGCGCTGATCGAGCGCCTCCCGGTGCTGAAAGAAAAAGCGATTGCCGATCTTGACAATACCGATTATTCGGCCGGCGCCGAAACGCACGAGCCGGATGAACTGGTGAAAATCGCGTACAAAATCGGGTATCGGCGAAAAGAAGCGCATCGGTTGCGTAAAAAAATCAGTTTTTCGGATGAAAAATGGCTCCGCATGGTGGAAAATGTTTTGTTCGGCGAAGTTGCCGCCGTGCTGGGGTTGGAAATTCCGGAAGTGGAAAAGCGTTGGTTTTCATAATCAAGCGATCGGTTTGCTCGGCAAGCCGATCGCTTTTTTGCACGCAAAGCAGGGGCGTCCCACGCGGATCATCTGTTGACAAGAATTTGAGAATTGTTTATAATGAGGTTATGAAAAAAACGGTCATTTCATATTTATATAATGTCTACGGAACGAATGCTTTGCATGATTCTGATGTATGCAACCGCCGAAATCAATGATTTTGGCAAAAAGCCGGCATGGTTCCATAGGCAGGATATAGCGAGGTGACCGAGATGAAATTATGGGGATACGGTGCGGCTGTGCTGTTGGCAGTCGCTTTTTTGGCTATGTTGGTGCCGGCTTGTAAAAGCCGAAAGCCTTTTCGCTTGCTTTTGTTGAATGGATTGGCCGGAATCACAGCGCTTGCCGTGATCGATCTGACGGCGAAATTCACCGGCATGTATCTCCCGGTGAATCCATGGACTGCCGCCGGCTCTGCATTATACGGGATGCCGGCCGTAGGGGGATTTTTGGTATTGCAGATCCTTTTTCGCTGATCAAAACAGGAAGGACGGATAAACAGGATGTTAAAAGTGCTTTTCGGGCGGCCCGCTTCCGGGAAAACCACCATGATTTTACGGCAGCTGAAAGAAATTGCAGACCGCTCAGAGCGGGCGGTGCTGGTGATTCCCGAACAGTTTTCTTTTGAAAGCGAACGCGCTGTGCTGCGCACCCTTGGCGATCAGGCCGCACAGAATGTGGCGGTGATCAGTTTTACCCGCCTGTGTGATGAAGTGGGGCGGGAAGTAGGCGGCATGGCGGGGCGCACGCTTTCCGGCGCGGATAAAGTGATTTTTATGAGCCGGGCGCTGGCGGCGGTCGGCGAGGAATTATGCCTTTGGGGAAAGTACAGCCGGTCGGTGCCCTTTGCAAAAACCGTGCTGGACACCGTGGGGGAATTCAAGATCAACGCCGTTTCCCCGGAGGAATTGAAAAAAGCCGCCGAAACCGCGGAAAGTGTTTCTTTGCGCAACAAATTACATGATCTTGCCTTGATTTATGAAACCTATGATACATTGGTGGGCGAGCGATTTCTGGATCCCGCCGATCAATTAACCAAATGTTACCGGCAGTTGGAATCTTGCCGGTATTTTGCCGGGAAAGAGGTCTTTTTTGATTCGTTCAAAGGGTTTACCGGGCAACAATATAAGATTATCGAACGCGCATTGGCACAGGCGAAGCATGTCACGGTCAGTTTCACGAACGATCCGGCTTTGACCAAAGAAACCAATGTGTTTGCTAATATTCGGAAAGCGGCGGACAAAATTTGCAGCGCCGCCCGGCGTTACGGGGTGGAAATTGCGCCGCCGATCCTCTTGGATGCGCCTGAAAACCAAGCACCGGCGATCCGGGCGGTGGAGCGGCTGATCGCGGGGGCCGAACTTTCCGAAGAAGAGGGCGATCCTGCCGCGGTTACCGTTTGCGAGGCGAAAACCGCTTTTGAAGAAGCGGCTTTTGCGGCGCGCACCGTTCGCCGATTGATGCGTGAAAAGGGGTATCGCTGCCGCGATTTTGTGGTGATCGCGCGCGAAGCCGAGCAGTATGCCGAAGCGGTGCGATTCTGCTTTGAACAAAATCAAGTGCCTTGTTTTATGGATAAACGCCTGCCGCTTTCGGCTTTTCCGTTGACGGCGGCGGCGTTTTGTGCTGTGCAGTTCGCACAGAGCGGTTCTTCGGAGCAGTTGCTTCGCTTCCATAAAACCGGGCTTGGAAC
>CACXFE010000022.1 GCA_902766855.1 Oscillospiraceae bacterium
ATTGGTATTGACCAATTCACTTTTCCCGTCCCGCAAGTGATCCATCCACACCGTAGAGTATTGCTTGATTTGCTCATGCCGGATCAAGGCGGAAGACATCAGCGCCACATCGTACGCCGTGGTAAGGTGGCCTTCCGCGTCAAGCCCGGTGCAATTTTGAAAAACGGTGTTCTTCATTCCCAATTCTTTCGCACGGGCGTTCATTTGCGCCACAAACCCCTCTTCACTGCCCGCAACCAGTTCTCCGAGTGCCACGCAGGCATCATTGGCGGAGGCAATTACCGTTGCGCGAAGCAATTCATCCACCGTCATGGTTTCCCCAGGTTCCAGCCAGATCTGCGAACCGCCCATACTGCACGCGTGCTCACTGGCGGTCACCACGGTGTCCGGCGCAAAATCGCCCCGGTCAAGTGCTTCCATGACCAATAAGAGCGACATGATTTTGGTAATTGAAGCGGGCGGAAGTTGTTCATCGGCATTGGCTTCGTACAAAACCTTCCCCGTGATCGGTTCCATCAATATTGCAGACTTGGCCTTGATTTCCAGCGTTTGCCCGATGGCGGCGGCCGGTGCCCCGGTTTCAAGAGGCAGATCGGCATCAGCGTCCTCATATTCGGTGGAAACGGTTTCCACCGCTTGCTGTGCCCCGGCCGCAACCGGCACAGACAACAGCAAAAGCAAAACCACGATCAACAAAAAAACTTTTTTCAAAACGCACACCCCTCCATGTTGATGATCTATTGAAAGATATGCGCTTTTGTTTCATTTAATACCCGAGTTCTTCCCCGCACAGGATCACATGGATCCTGTCTTTCCGGCGCTGACGGCCGGAAACCAGGTATTCACAGCAAATGCGATCCGCACATTGGCAGCCGTCTGTGATACCGGGATTTTCTTTTTGAAGAAGCGAAACGCAGTGCCCCAGTTTTGCACAGGGCGTATCCATGGATAAGCGGACGCAGTTTTTCGGCGCGGCAACTTTTTTGACGCGCAAAAAGCCTTCTTGCGCGTCTGCCACGATTTTATTGATCCCCACGATCATGACCACCTTTTTCGGCCCGAAACAAATGGAAGAAAGGCGGTTGGCCGTACCGTCCACATTGATCAGTTCACCTTGTTCGGTCACAGCGTTGGAAGAACAGAAAAAGAAATCGCACCCGATCGCCGCGCGAAACGCTTCGTTGCGCTCCTGCTCGGTCATTCCCGGTTTGGTGCGATCGAAAAAGCGATATTCCGAAGATTCCAGCAGTTCCCAAACCCCGCTTTCTTTCAGCGATTGCGAACCGCCCGCCGTGATCACCGCGCCGGGAAAAAGCATTTCTTTCACCCTGCGGCGCGCATCCGCCGCCGTTTCGGCATATTCCGCCGCCATATTGTTCTTTTGCAGTGCCCGGATCACCCGCTCGATTTTTTCATTCATTTTCCTTCCATCCTTTCTGTACGGTTCCTCCGCCCACAACCGTATCCCCGGCATACAAAACAGCCGCTTGCCCGGGGCTCGGCGCTCGCTGAGGCTCGTCAAATTCCAACAATAATTCCCCGTTTTCCAGCGGGATCGCCGTTGCCGGCTGTTCTTTTTGGCTGTAACGCAGTTTTGCAGTCACCCGCATGGGGGCTTCCAACCGGTCAAACGGGATCAGATTGACCTGTTCGATCCGCACCCGGCGGGCATAAAGATCCTGCTCGTCCCCCAGCGTCACGGTGTTGCGTACCGCGTCTTTCGCGGTGACAAAGCGCGGCTCTCCGAGAGCGATCCCCAATCCCTTTCTTTGGCCGATCGTGTACCGTATCACCCCTTTATGGCGGCCGAGAACGCGCCCTTCCCGATCAAGAAAATCGCCTTCCCGAGCCGGTTGCCCGGTATACCGCTCAATGAATCCGGCATAATCGCCATCCGGCACAAAGCAAATATCCTGACTATCCGGCTTTTTGGCCGTGATCAATCCTTTTTCCTGGGCGATTTCGCGCACCTGCGCCTTGGTCAATTCCCCGAGCGGCAGAACAAGCCGGGAAAGTTGCTCTTGGGTGAGTGTATATAACACATAGGTTTGGTCTTTCGAGCGATCCGCCGCGCGGCAGAGTAAATACCGCCCGTTTTCATCCTGTCGTATGGCAGCGTAATGCCCGGTAGCGATTTTATCATAACCAAGGGTAATTGCCCGCTGCAGCATCGCGTCAAATTTAATATGGCGATTACATTCAATGCAAGGGTTCGGCGTGCCGCCGTGCTGATAAACTTCCGTAAAATGGCGGATCACATCCCGCTCGAACGCCTCTTTAAAATTAAAAACATAATGCGGGATCCCAAGACGCACGCAAACCGCGGCGGCATCCTCCGCATCCGAAAGCGAGCAACAGGTTTTGCTTTCCCCCCGCTCGTACTCTTCCCCGTCATACAACCGCAAGGTAACGCCTGTGGCGGCATATCCCCGATCGATCAGCAGAGCAGCGCAAACCGAAGAATCCACTCCGCCGCTCATACCCACCATCACTTTTTCTTTTGGCATATCCGCCCCTCTTTTCCTACATAAATAAAATTTCACCCGAAAGGGGATTACTCCTTTCGGGGAAAGAAAATCAGATCGAAGTGGTGTGGGCGATTTTGTACATCTTATCGTCAAACGGCTTTTTCATATTCAACGCATCATAAATATCGTAATTCACGATATTGCCGTTCTTAAAGCCGACCACACGGTTCCCGATACCCTTGCTTAATAATTCCACCGCGGCATAACCCATCTCAGTGGCCATCACCCGGTCACGCACGGTGGGATTGCCACCGCGCTGCACATGCCCCAGCACCGTCGCCCGGGATTCAATGCCGGTAACTTCTTCAATACGGCGAGCAATTTCCTCCACCCCGCCGACACCTTCCGCCACGATGATGATGAAATGCTTTTTGCCGGTTTTTTGAGTTTCCATAATTTTGGCAATCACCGATTCTACGCTGAACTCCCGCTCCGGCACGAGAATGGCGGTGGCGCCCACCGCGATGCCGGTTTGCAGCGCAAGATAACCCGCGTGCCTGCCCATCACTTCCACCACACTGCACCGATCATGTGACTGGGCGGTATCCCGGATTTTATCCACCATTTCCATGGCGGTGTTCATCGCGGTATCAAACCCGATCGTATACTCGGTGGAAGAAATATCGTTATCGATCGTACCCGGAACGCCCACACAGGGAATCCCGTGCAGGGAAAGATCGCGTGCGCCGCGATAGGATCCGTCCCCACCGATGACCACGATCCCCTCGATCCCGTGCTTTTTGCAGTTTTCGATTGCTTCCTGCATGCCTTCTTCGGTTTTAAAGCGGGGGCTTCTCGCCGTGTAAAGCACGGTGCCGCCGCGATGAATAATGTCCGAAACCGAACGAACATTCAAATCAATAATATCGCCTTCGATCAAGCCGTTATATCCGCGCATGATCCCTTTAACTTCCATTCCCATGGCGATCCCGGTTCTTACAACCGAACGCACCGCGGCATTCATGCCCGGCGCATCGCCGCCGCTGGTAAGTACCCCGATTTTTTTCATACCATAACCATCTCCAACTATACTCTTCAAACAACTTCATTTCATATGAAAGGCTTTTGCCTGACAAATTCTGACCAAAAGATTTTAAGATCCGTTCAGGTTTGCACCCGATCGAAACGGCCGTACTTGCGCCAACCCAAAAAGTATTATAAACCAAAAGGTTTTATTATTCAACAAAAATTTTCGGGTTTTTCGGTCAATTGATAATTTTTATATTTTTTTCGCCCAAAACAGCCTGCAATTCCGCAAGCAAATCCGGTGTGACGGTCACGCGCAAAGCCGGCGGCACTTCCAATTTTCGCTTCACGGCGGTGCAGTAGAGGAACACCCGCGTTCCGCCGGGATGCTTTGCAAGGATCGCCCGCACCGCTTCAAACCGTTCGCCCTGCGCCTCCGGTAATTGCAGATAAAGCCCGCTTTCAAACTTCGGGGCGCGTTTTTTGGCCGCATTTTGCGGGATCGGTTCTACCCGTTCACAGATGATCTCCGTGTCCCGGTCCTCATGTTCGGAGATCTTACCCCGGATCACCACCGGCTCCCCCGCGGTAAGTTGCTCTTTAAACTCCTGATACGCGTTGGCAAAAACCGTGATGTTGACCGTGCCGGTAATATCCTCGATCTGCCCGGTCGCCAGTAAATTATTATTTTTCAGTTGGCGGGTTCGCAAGTCCGAAACCATTCCCGCCACCGTCACCCGTTTCCCGTCCGGCAGGTTTTGCGCCGTGATTTCCCGGATCGCCGTAATGCCGGGTGTTTTCAGAAAATCGGCGTAAGCATCCATCGGATGCCCCGAAAGGTAAAGCCCGGTTGCCTCCTTTTCAAGCGTCAGCAACGCTTCTTTCGGCATTTCCGCGGTTCTCTCCGGCTCAAACCGCACATCCGCGCCGATCTCTCCGAACAAATCCATTTGCCCGAGCGAAGCGTATTTTGCTTCCTGCTCCACCGCCGCCAAAACCGCGTCAAGATTATACAGCATCTCTCTGCGGTTGAGTTCCAGCCCGTCCAGTGCGCCGCTTTTGATCAACCCTTCCAACGCTTTACGGGTGAAATCCCGCGCATGATTGCGCAGGCAAAAATCATAAAATGTGGTGTATTCCCCGCCTTTTTCCCGTTCCCCGATCAGCCGGTCGATCACCCCCACGCCGAGGTTTTTAATAGCCAGCAGACCGAATCGGATATTGCCGTTTTCGGGAGTAAACCCCTGCAAAGAGGCGTTGACCGAAGGCGGCAGCATGGAAATTCCGTGCTTTTTGCATTCCGCGGTATAAAGCGACAATTTGGTGGGACTATCCATCATACTGGTCATTAAAGCGGCAAAATACTCCGCCGGGTAATGGCATTTTAAGTACGCCGTGCGATATGCTACAAACGAATAAGCCGCCGCATGGGCTTTATTAAAGGCGTAAGAACTGAAAGAAGACATATCATCAAAGATTTTTTGCGCCGCTTCTTCACTGACGCCGTTTGCCAACGCACCGGGGATCACAATATTTCCATCCTCATCCTTTTCCCCGTACAGGAAAGTTTCGCGCTCCCGCTCCATCACAGCATGTTTCTTTTTCGCCATGGCACGCCGCACAATATCCGCCCGGCCGAGTGAATAACCCGCCAGTTTTCGGAAAACCTGCATAACCTGTTCCTGATAAACGATACAACCGTAGGTTACATTTAAAATCGGTTCAAGCAGCGGGGTTTCGTAGGTAATATCCTCCGGATGGTGGCGATTGTGAATGTATTTCGGAATAGAATCCATCGGCCCCGGGCGGTACAAAGAAAGTATGGCGGTCAAGTCTTCAATGCCGGTCGGGCCAAACTGCCGCAGAACATTCTTCATGCCGTCCGATTCAAACTGAAACACCCCGTCTGTCAAGCCCTTGCCCATCATGGCATAGGTTTCCCGATCATCCAGCGGGATTTTTTCAATATCAAATTCCGGCAAACGGCGGCGGATGAAGGTTTCGGCATCGGCAATCACGGTTAAATTGCGAAGCCCCAAAAAATCCATTTTCAAAAGCCCCAGTTCATCCAGTGCCGTCATGGTGTATTGGGTGACCACCACATTGTCGTTCACCGCAAGAGGAACATACTCGTCTACCGGCTTATCCGAAATCACCACGCCCGCGGCATGGGTGGAAGCGTGCCGCGGCATCCCTTCCAGCCGCATCGCCATATCCACCAGTTCCCGCACGCTTTCGTCGCTTTCATACAGCCCTTGCAATTCTTTGGAGCCGGCCATTGCCCGCTCGATCGTCATCCCGATCGCCTGCGGGATCAATTTGGCAATGCGGTCACAAGTGGCATAGGGCAAGTCCATTGCCCGCCCCACATCCCGGATGGCGGCGCGCGCCGCCATGGTGCCGAAGGTGACGATCTGCGAAACATGATCGGCACCGTATTTCCCGATTACATAATCAATCACTTTCTGGCGGTTGACATAGCAAAAATCAATATCAAAATCCGGCATGGAAACCCGCTCCGGATTCAAAAAACGCTCAAAATACAAATCATACTTGATCGGATCAATCCCGGTGATCCCGATACAGTAAGCGGCAATGCTGGCCGCCCCCGATCCCCTGCCGGGGCCTACCGAGATCCCGTGCGTTTTAGCATAATTCACAAAGTCCGCCACAATCAGGTAATAATCCACATATCCCATTTCGCGGATCACCCCGAGTTCATAACGGAGCCGCTCGATCACCGCGCGAGAAGGATTCGCCCCGTAAATGCGGTGCATCCCCTCTTCGCACTTTTCTTTGAAATAGGCAAAATGATCCCGTTCCCCGATATCAAACCGCGGCAATTTGATTTTGCCGAATTCAAAGGTAACCCGGCAGCGCTGTGCGATTTTTTCCGTGTTTTCAATAGCCTGCGGCACATGCTGAAAAAGCGCCGCCATTTCATCAGCGGATTTCAGATAAAACTCATTGGTCTTGAACTCGATCGGGTTTTCTTCCCCGATCTTACTGCCGGTTTGAATGCACAAAAGCACCTTGTGCATCCTGTAATCCTCATGTCGGATATAATGCACATCGTTGGTGGCAACCAAAGGAATGCCGGTTTCTCCCGACAGGCGGATCAACTGAGGGTTGACGCGCCGTTGTTCCTCGATCCCGTGATCCTGCAATTCCAGATAATAATGGTCTTTCCCGAAAACCGATGAAAACCACAGGGCGGTTTGTTTTGCCTTTTCATATTCACCCGCCGCCAATAAACGGGGCAATTCTCCCGCAAGGCAGGCGGAAAGCGCAATGATCCCCCCGTGATATCGTTCCAGCAATTCCTTATCCACCCGCGGTTTGGAGTAAAACCCTTCGGTAAATCCGGCGGAAACCAGTTTGATCAGATTTTTATAACCTTCATTATTTTCGGCAAGCAGAACCAAATGGGTATACACGCTGTCCGGCCCTTTTACCTTGTCAAAACGGCTGCGCGGCGCCACATACACCTCACAGCCGATGATCGGTTTCACGCCTTTGGCAAGCGCGGCCTTATAAAATTCCACCGCCCCGTACATAACGCCGTGATCGGTGATCGCAAGGCTTTTCTGCCCAAGTTCCGCCGCCCGATCGATCAACTGTCCGATCCGGCAGCATCCGTCCAGCAAACTATACTCGGTATGCACATGCAAATGGGTAAAATTCATCCCGCGCTCCTTTCCGCGAAGCCACTATTTTCTGACTTCGTGATAAATTTCCACAATTTTGGCAAGCCGGTGATTCAATCCCGATACGGTCAACTTTTCCTCCGACAAGGCACACAATTCTTTCAGCGCCGCATCCGGGTTGCGTTTGCGAAGTTCCGCAGCACTGACCAGTTCTTCCGGCAGACTGTCCAACATCCCGATCGCTTCCAGATATTCGATCGCCGTTCGCTGCCGGATCGAGGCCTCCACCGTTTTGGCGATATTCGCATTGTCACAGTTACTGGCGCGATTGGTTTTGTTTTTCATGCTCTTGAAAATCTTGGTATTCATCATATCCAAAGTGCGCCCGGGCGCGCCTATCAGCGTAAGAAAATCCTCAATTTTAGCACTGTCTTTGGTATAAAGCACCGTGGTTTTTCCGCGCAGGGTTTTCTTGAAGGAAAGCCCTTTTTCTTCTAAAAACAGGCGTAATTCTTCCCCGAGCGCCGCGTTTTTCACCAACAGTTCCACCCGGTATTCCGAAGCGGGATCATTGATATTCCCGCAAGCCAAAAAAACGCCCCGCAAAAAGGCAACGGCACAGCAATCCCGTTCAAGCAGCCCGGTAGGGATCGTGTTTTCGGCAATGCCGTAATCGAACCGCGCCATTATTTTCAAACGATCCGCTTCGGAGATGACATCCGCTTTATAAGTAGGGCGAAGGCTGCCGCCCTCCGTAACACGGACATCCACCCCATAGGCGTCTTGCAGGATCTCCGCATAAAAAAGTGCCAGTTTCCGGTCGTTCGTCTGCATGGAAATGCGCCCGACCGAGAATGACCGGCCGCAAAGCATCATCCCGTAAGCCAGCGCCTCTTTACAGCACCGCCGCAGTTTCAGCGCAAACAATTCGTTTTTTACTTCGGCACAGTAAGACACGGTTTCACCGCCTATACTTTATAAATATCCCGATGATGGATTGAGCAATCATATTTTTTATCAAGCAAGTGCCGCCCGATCAGTTCCGCAAAGGTGACCGACCTGTGCTTGCCGCCCGTGCATCCGATCGAGATCACCAGCTGGCTTTTCCCCTCTTTGGCATAAAGCGGCACCGCGCAGTCAAGAAACGCCAGCAGCCGATCCCGGAATTCTCTGCTTTCCGCACTGCTTAACACATAGTCCTGCACTTCCCGGTCGATTCCCGTTTTTTGTTTCAATTCGTCCACATAAAACGGATTGGGAAGACACCGCACATCCAGCACCAGATCCGCCTCGGAATCCGAGCCGTATTTAAAACCGAACGAGCGGCACTGGATTTTCATCACACTGCTGACACTGCCGCAAAAAATATCCGATAAATTCACTTTCAACTGTGCAATCGAAATATGGCTGGTATCGATCACATAGTCCGACAAAAAGCGAATTTTATTCAGCAATTCCCGCTCCCGCTTGATGGCCGCGGTAACCGAAAGATCCTTTCCGTCCGCCAAAGGGTGTTTCCGCCGATTTTCCTTATACCGGCGGATCAGCACATCATCCGAAGCATCCAAAAACAAGATTTTATAGGCGATCTGATTTTTTTGAAGATTGGATAACACTTCGTCGATCTCATTGAATAATACGCCGCCGCGCATATCGGTCACGACCGCGATCTGATTCAATAATTCATCGCTTCTGGAAGACAGTTCCACAAACGCCGGAATGATCGCGGGCGGCACATTGTCCACACAGTAAAACCCGATATCCTCCAAAATATTGGCGGCTTGGGATTTCCCCGCGCCGGACATTCCCGTCACAATCAGTAATTCCATTTCATCGTCCCCTTTATCTGCCGATCAGGATAACCTCCGGTTCTAACCGTACCCCGTTCTTTTGCAATACCGCTTCCTGTACCCGGCAGATCACGGTTTTCACATCTTCGCAGGTTGCCCCGCCTACATTGACCACAAAGCCCGCATGCTTTTCACTGACCGCCGCACCGCCGCACCGCAGGCCTTTCAGCCCGCATTGCTCGATCAAAGCCCCGGCGAAATACCCTTCCGGGCGTTTGAAGGTACTGCCCGCGCTGGGATATTCAAGCGGTTGTTTTTCTTTCCGTTTGGCCATCAATTCATTCATTTTTCGGGTAATTTGCTCCCGTTCGCCTTCCTCTAACAGAAAAGCGGCGCTTAAAATGATCATCCCGTTGCGCTTAAAAACGCTTTCCCGATAACCGAGTTCCATTTTTTCAGCCGGGATTTCCCGTAAAACACCGTCCGGTCCGATCACCCGGGCGCTCACCGCCACATCTTTCATTTCGCCGCCATAAGCCCCGGCATTCATGGTCAGCGCCCCGCCGACCGTACCGGGAATCCCGTAAGCAAATTCCAATCCCGTAAGCCCGTGATCCCGGGCGGCAAGGCAAAGCGCCGATAAAGAAGCGCCCGCGCCGCAGGTGATCATCCGCCCGGTCACCGTGACCGTATGCAACCCCGCAAGGCTGACCACCGCGCCCGCGATTCCTCTGTCCGATACCAGCAGATTCGTACCGTTCCCGATCACGAAATAAGGAACTTCCCGCTTTTTCAATTCCGCAAACAGGCGCACCGCCTGCTCTTCTGAGGAAACCGATAAAAAGCACTCCGCTTCCCCGCCGATTTTAAAACTTGTATGTTTGCTCATCGGCTCATTTGCCAGATAAGCAATTCCGTTTTCCTTGCAAAACGCCTTGATCGCATTCAGCACCGGATTGTTTCACCCCGTTTGATTATTTGTAAAGATCGCAAAGATATGCCGCCCCGATAATGCCGGCGTTATTGCCGAGCGCCGCCGTGGTGATCACGGTTTTTTGGGCGATATGGCGGGCATAGTTTTCCCCTTCCACATAGGCTTTGACCGGATCGATCAGCCCTTTTCCTTCTTTGGAAATACCGCCGCCCACACAAAGCATATCCGGTTGGAAAATATTGATACAGTTGGAAATACCGATCGCCACATATTCGATATAGCGCTCTACCACGCGGCGACCGACATCATCTCCCGCACGCATGGCGTCAAACGCGGTTTTGCCGGAAACATTGGCGATCCGATTGCCGCACAGTTCCCACATTTTGGTTTTGGGGTAACGGATCATGGCCTGCTTGCTTTGGCGGATCAGCGCCGTGGCCGAAGCATACGCTTCCCAACAGCCTTGGCGGCCGCAGGTGCAGATTTCCCCGTCCATATTGATCACGACATGCCCGAGTTCCGCCCCCGCGAAGTTCGAGCCGGAATAGATCTTTCCGCCGATGATCACACCGCCGCCGACGCCGGTACCCAATGTAACGGCAATAAAATGATTGGTGCCTTTGCCCGCCCCGGCGATATACTCGCCGTAAGCGGCGGCATTGGCGTCGTTTTCAATAAAGAATTCCACTCCAAGCCGATCTTTCAACATTTGTGCCATAGGCACATCATAAAAATCCAAATTGTTGGAATAACAAACCACGCCGTTGATCGGGTCGATCGCACCGGGAGTACCCACTCCCATGGCTTCAACCTCCTGCAAGGTGATCCCGGCTTTTTCCACCGCTTCCCGCGCGACTGCCGCCATATCATCCAAAATTTCTTCCGCCGGGCGCGGAATGTTGGTTTTCGTTTCCGCCGTTGCCACAACACGATATTGTTCGTCCACCACACCCGCTACGATGTTGGTGCCGCCTAAATCAATTCCTAATCTGAACATTTTTCCGTACTCCTTTATGTTATGTTTGTGATTTTATGTTGTCATTTAAAACGGATCGACCGTTTTGTTTTGCTCGCCTTCGGGGTTGTCTTCCATCCCGAGCCGTTGCAGCAGATCTTGTGCGGCGTTATATCCCAGTTTCTTCTGCCGGCTGTTCATGGCCGCCACTTCGATGATCACCGCGAGGTTGCGCCCGGGTTTCACCGGCAATGTCAGCGAAGGAACTTCCAGCCCAAGAATTTCAGTGGTTTCGTTATCCAATCCCATGCGATCGTAGGTTTTATTGACATCCCACAATTCCAAATGAACCACCAGGTCGATCTTTTCCGTCAGTTTCACGGCGCCCGCGCCGAAAATCCGGCTGGCATTGATGATCCCGATGCCGCGCAATTCAATAAAATGGCGGATATTATCCGGCGCGGTGCCGACCAATGATTTATTGGAAACCCGGCGGATTTCCACCGCGTCGTCCGCAATCAAACGATGCCCGCGTTTGACCAGTTCGATTGCCGTTTCGCTTTTTCCGATCCCGCTCTCGCCTAAAAGCAGAATCCCTTCGCCGTACACTTCCACAAAAACGCCGTGCCGCGTTACCCGCGGGGCAAGATGCAGGCTTAAAAACGCGATCAGTGCCGCCGTAAAATTAGAGGTGGATTCCGCTGTGCGAAGCAACGGCACCTGATATTCCGCGGCGATCTTCTCGTACATTTCGCCCACATCGAGATTGCGGCAGATGATCACCGCCGAAGGTTTGCGTGAAAAGAATTCTTTCAGGCGCGCTTCCGCTTTTTCGGGAGTGAAACGCTGGATAAACCCTTCTTCGCTTTTTCCGAAAATCTGAATACGGTTTTGATCAAAAAACTCAAAATATCCCGCCATGTGAAGCCCGGGGCGGTTGATTTCGGGTGTGGAGATTTGGATTTTTTCCGGATCATCCGGCATATTCAGCGTTTCCAAAGAAAATTCCTCAATGATTTTCTTCAACGAAACCGTAAAATTCGTTCGCACTTCGTTTTCCTCCTCCATTTTACTATACATTTTCATTATATACGATATTCTTCCAAAACGCAAAACATTTTATAGCATTTTATAAGTTTTTTCTTGATAATAGCAAAAAGACTATGATATAGAAAGATATTATCCGAGTATAAAATGAAAATCCCGCATAGTGCCCTTTTGTGCATATGCGGGATTTTACATCTTTTGTTCTTCCTTTTAGGAAACGCAAAAATATATATTGCACAGAATCGCCTTTCTATACAAATTCATTTGCAAAGCATGAAGGATTTATACGAGGCGACCCTGCTGTCATGCCCGATAAACACCCTGATTTCGCCCGGTTCCCAACCATATTCCAAATCCTCATTGTAAAAACAAAAATCATCGGGACGAAGGGTAAATGCAACCGTTACGGTTTCGCCGGACTTCACGGCAACTTTTCGAAAACCTTTCAGTTCTTTGATCGGCCGTGACACACTTGCATACACATCCCGGATGTAAAGTTGTACCGTTTCCTCCCCGTCGCGATCACCGCAATTTGTCACGGTGACACTTGCGGTCAGTTCTTCCCCTTCCGTAAGGCTTGTTTTATCGAGTGTGATTTCGCCGTATTCAAACTCTGTATAAGTCAATCCTTCGCCGAAACAAAACAGCGGTTCGAGGGGTGCGTCTACATATCCGGTAACATAATGTTCAATAAAATCAGGCGAATGATCGGTCGGAAGCCGATTATAATAAATCGGTTCCTGCCCCACGCAATAAGGGAAAGACATCGTCAGCCGGCCGGTAGGCGCCCTTTCACCAAACAGCATATCCACAACGCCTTCCGCACCCATTGTTCCCGGAAACCAAACTGTTAAGATCGCCTTCGCTTTTTGCGCCATCTCACGAAGATCAAGCGGACGATGATTGAACAAAACCACCACCACGCGATCGTTTACGGCGGTAACCGCCCGCAATAATTCTTGCTGGATCCAAGGAATTTCAAGAAAAACCTTCGAAGAAAGTTCTCCGCCCACCCGCGGATGTTCACCGAGAAACAGCACAACCGTATCCGCTTCGGCTGCTTTTTTTGCGGCAGCTTCTATGTTTTTCTTTCGTTGTACGGGATCCGATTCAAACTCCGTAAACTGATAAAAATCAATTTCCCGCTGATCTGCCCCGTATAGTTGACAGCCGTTTTCAAAACAAAATGAATGTTCGGGATACCGTTCACAAAGAACTTCCTGAATATTTTTATCCCGATAAAACCGTTTGCCCGGCCCGCCGCCAAGAAGGTCCCGTTCGGTCAGAAAAGGGCCGATAAATGCAATCTTGTTTTCTTTTTTCAGTGGCAATATTTTTTCTTTGTTTTGCAATAAAACAGAGGTTTTGCTGACCGCCTCACGCGCCAGTTTTAACATTTCATCGCTTCGTAAAATTTCTTTGGCTTTTTCGGGATCAGCAAAGCGGAAGGGATTTTCAAAAAGCCCCAACTTGTTTTTAAGGCTCAGTACCCGCCATGCGCCCTCATCGATCTGTTGCTGCGTGATCTTTCCCTCTTTTAACAGACCGGGCAATGCTCTTGCGAAACGGCACACGGACATTTCAATATCAACCGTGGCGTCCAACGCCATTTTTGCCAGCACTTCATCCTGATCCGAAATACCATGGCTTTGCATACTGTTCAGTGAGCCGTAATCCGTAATCACAGCGCCTTGATAGCCCCATTCTTTTCTGAGAATATCCCGCATCAGATGCTTGTTCCCCGTAGACGGGATCCCGCTGATTTCATTAAATGCACACATCAGCATACCGCTTCCGGCATTGCAGGCGGCATGATAGGCCGGCAAGTAATACTGCCGCAAATTGCGCTCACTGACATCGACAGTACCGTATTCTCGCCCGCCTTCTACCGCCCCGTAAGCGGCAAAATGCTTTACACAGGCGCTGATCGTGCCTTCTTTGGTAAGATCGTCCCCCTGATACCCTTTTACCGCGGCGGCCGCCATCACGGAATTCAAATACGGATCCTCCCCGGAAGATTCCATCACTCTGCCCCAGCGGGCATCGCGTGATAGATCGGCCATCGGGGAAAAGGTAACATGAATGCCCGAAACGCACGCCTCTTTTGCGGCGGCGGAAGCCAGTTGTTCCACCAACTGCGGCTCAAACGAGCAGGCCTGCGCCAATGGTGTGGGGAAGGTGGTATGATA
>CACXFE010000023.1 GCA_902766855.1 Oscillospiraceae bacterium
TTCTTACCCGATATTTTGTGTAAACAGGTTCAACCGTTCCCGGTAATCGAACACCGGCTGGCGGTTGCGCAGAACAAAGAGGAAAATGGCTTCCAGCAATCCGCCGAACAACACACACAAAACCGTGAACAAGGTGGCGTTGCTGTAATCAAACATACAGAAGATGCGCCACAAGGCGACATACCGCACGATCGTGAGTGCCAGCGCCAACCCGATACAAGGCATATACAAAAGGAAGACCGGGATCAGCGGGGAAAGGATTTCCTCCGGGGTGATCTGTGCCGGATCCGCGGCATTCATCACCGTGCCGATCATCGAAGCGATCCCGCGGAAGCAGAAAAACAGCATTACGAAGGCAAGCGCCGAGCCAACCAGTTGCAGCGCCAGCAAAATCACGCCGAAATTCGCGGATTTTGTGCCGTCGCGTTTTACATACTTTTCCGCGATCTGCCCGAACGGAAGCACATTAACAATCGGGATAAAAGCGAGCCATGCGTTTTCCACGCCGGCGGATTTCGCCATTTTATACACCCCGACCGCATGGAGAAGATAGATCGCCAAGGCAATCAGCATCGTTCCCGCAAATATAGCGATCAAGATGCTCAACATTGCCTGCACATCCTGCTGTGTCAAGTTCAGTTCCTCTAAAAAATCCGACCAGTTGATACGATACATCATGTTCTACTCCTTTTATTGAAAATACATCAGGGATTCCAACAAACAAATGATCATAAAAATCAAAACCGCGGGGGACGAAAAATACCACTTTACTTTTTGTTTCAGAGTGGCTTCTGTTTTTGCCGGTGCAAGCCGGAAACCTTCGCTTCGCTTGCCCGACCAGACAAGCGCCGCCAGCCCCAACAACAGGCAAACGGCAATATACACCCCGTAAATCAGGTTTTGCACCGCCACCGGGAAGGAATCCAAAAAGGTATCCACCAAAACCGAAACGGCGTTATTGGCGGCGTGTACCGCCACCGCGATCCAAAGCGACCCGCTTTCCAACACGATGAATCCCAGCGCCAGCCCCACCAAAAAAGCAAAGGGGATCTGCTCGAAATTCCCGTGCATCATGCCGAACATCAGGGAGGAGATCACCAACGCAAACCCGTCCCCATACGGGCGCAGACTGCCGAGGATCAGGCCGCGGCAAAGAAATTCTTCCACCAGCGGCGGCGTGACCGCCGTGGCAAGAAAGGTCAGCACAAACCCCCATACCCCTCCGGGGCTTTTGGGCATATCTACATGATACTCGATCCCGAAGCGGCTGAAAAACTCGCTCATCTGGGAAACCGCGAGATTGGCAAACGCGCAAAACGCCAGCCCGAAGGAAAACAACGCCATCCGAACGCCCTTTTTCGGCTTGCCGAGCGGCACCAAATCGCTGATCCGCTGGCCCCCGGCTTTGAAGATCAGAAGAAACGGGCCTAAAAACAGGGTAACGGACAGAAAGATCTGCAACAGCTGCATGACCATCGGATCGTTGAAAAAAGCCGCCAGTTGCTCCCGTTCCATGCCGAACAACATGCCGATCACCGTGATCACCGTACCGACGACAAAGGACAGAACCGTCATCGCGGTCAGGGAAAGGCCGATCAACAGCGCCGCTTTTTTAAGCCCTCTTTTTTCCGCAAACAATGCCGGCGTCAACATGCCGGGAATAAACGGCATGACTTCCGGCGGGGCGGCAAACACCCCGGGCGCGGCATATGCCGGTTGCCCTTCCGTGGGGGCCGCCGGCTCTTTTTCCGGCTGCGGTGCCGCTTCCTCACCCGGGAGATTTACTTTTTCTTCCTCCATGCCCGGTTTTCCTCCTTTTCGGGATTACTCGCTCTCTTCCTCGTTCTCGGTGGCGCCCGCGTCTTTTTCGGGCGCTTCGGGGAGGGCGGTTTCTTCTTCTTCGTTATGCTCGGTCAGCGCAACCGAAAGGATCTTCTCCCCTTCGGCCACCCGCATGACGCGCACCCCTTTTGCCGGGCGGGCATATTGTGAAATATCCCCGCTGTAAATCCGGATGATGATCCCGTTAGAGGCGATCATGATCAGATCGCTGTTTTCGGTGACATCCAGCACCGCCGCCACATCGCCGTATTTCGCAACGCGGTAATTGGTAAGGCCCTTGCCGCCTCTTGCTTGCAGGCGGTAATCGGCAATCGGGCTGATCCGGCCGTAGCCGGTTTCGGTAATGGTAAGCAGGCGGGTTTCTTCGTTGGTCACAGTCATAGCGACCACTTCATCGTTCGCCTTCATGGTGATCGCCTTCACGCCGCGCGCGCCGCGCCCCATGGCACGAACGCCTTTTTCGTTGAATTGGATCGCCATGCCCTTTTTGGTGGCAATCAGCAGGTTATCGCTGCCGCTTGTCATCTCCACAAAGGTCAGTTCGTCGTCCTCATCGATCGAAATGGCGATGATTCCGCTCTTCCTTGTATTGCGGAACGCCGCCATACCCGTGCGCTTGATGATCCCCTTCTTGGTTACCATGGTGATGAACCGGTTTTCATCCAATTCGGACGCGGGCAGAATAATGGTGATCTTTTCTTCCGGCATCAGCGGCAGAATATTGATCAGGTTCATGCCCTTCGAAGTACGGCTGCCCTCCGGGATCTCATAGGCTTTGATGCGGTACATCCTGCCGAGGTTGGAAAACAGCATGATATAATCGTGCGAAGAGCAGACAAACATATTCTCCACCGTGTCGTCTTCCCTGGTGGTCATGCCGGTAATGCCCCTGCCGCCGCGATTCTGCACATTGTAGGTATCCGCCGGGAGGCGTTTGATGAAGCCGTTGACCGTCTTGGTCAAAACACACTGCTCCTCGGGGATCAGGTCTTCAATATCCACTTCGCCCGCCACATCGGTGATTTCGGTTCGTCTGTCATCGGCAAATTTATCCCGTAAATTCAGCGCCTCTGTTTTTACAATATCCAAAATTCTCTCGTGACTTGCCAAAATGGCTTCACATTCTTTGATAAAGTTTAATTTTTCCTGTAATTCATCTTCGATCTTCTGTTTTTCCAGGCCGGACAACCGCCCCAACGGCATCTGTACGATCGCCGTGGTTTGCAGATCGTCAAACCCGAACCGCTCTGCCAGCGCCGCCTTACTGTCGGGGATGGATTTACTGCCGCGAATGATCTGAATGACCTCTTCGATGAAATCCAACGCGGTTTTAAGGGCTTCCAAAATATGGGCGCGCTCTTCCGCTTTGCGCTTATCATACGCCGTTCTGCGGCGGATAATATCACACTGGAAGTCGATGCAGTCGGTCAGCATTTCTTTTAAGGTCAAAACCTTCGGTTTCCCGCCTACGATGGCAAGCAGGATCGCGCCGAAAGTGGTTTGCAGCGCCGTGTTTTTATACAGTTTATTCAGCACGACCTGCGGGTTGGCATCCCGCTTTAATTCCACCACGATGCGGATACCGCCATCCCGCTTGGAGGAATAGTCAACCACATCGTCGATCCCCTCAATGCGTTTATCGGCCGCCATATCGTAAATGCTTTTCACCAGATCCTTTTTCCTGACTTTATAGGGGATCTCGGTGATCACAATGCGAAACTTCCCGTTTTGCATCTCTTCGATTTCGGCTTTCCCGCGCAAGGTGATCCGCCCGCGGCCGGTGGCATAGGCGGCACGGATGCCGCTTCGCCCCATGATGATCCCCCCGGTGGGGAAATCCGGCCCTTTGATATATTGGCAGATTTCATTGAGTTCGGCATCCGGATTGTCGATCAGGCAACACATCCCGTCGATCACTTCCCCTAAATTATGGGGCGGGATCTCGGTCGCCATCCCGACGGCGATTCCCGAAGATCCGTTCACCAATAATTGCGGGAAACGCACCGGCAGCACTTCCGGCTCTTCCAGACGGTTATCATAATTCGGGACGAAATTGACCGTTTCTTTTTGAATATCGTCCAACATATGCAGAGAAAGACGATTCATTTTCGCCTCGGTATAACGGTAAGCGGCAGGCGGGTACCCGTCGATATTTCCGAAGTTTCCGTGCCCGTCAACCAACGGATACCGCAGAGAAAAATCCTGCGCCATCCGCACCATCGCGTCATACACGCTCGCGTCGCCGTGCGGGTGGTAAGACCCCAGCACCGCCCCGACCGTATCCGCGCATTTTCGATAGGCCTTATCCGGGGTCAGCCCCTTTTCATACATGGTGTATAAAATTCTCCGGTGTACGGGCTTCAACCCGTCGCGCACATCGGGGATCGCTCGCCCCACCAATACCGACATGGAGTATTGGAGCATGCTGTTTTTCACTTCGTCTACGATCTCAACCGGCACAATTTTAGTTTCTTCATCGCTCGGCCAGTATACTTTTTCCTGTTTTGCCATTTTTTGCACGCTCCTTTCTTAAATATCGAGATCGGTCGCAAAGACCGCGTTTTCTTCAATAAATTTCCGCCTCGGCTCTACTTCTTCGCCCATCAGCATGGTGAAAACCTGATCGGCCAGTTCCGCATCCGCCATGCTGACTTTCAGCATGGTGCGTTTTTCGGGATCCAGCGTGGTTTCCCACAACTGCTCGGGATTCATTTCACCGAGACCTTTATAGCGCTGCACATCCGCGTCGCCGCCGAGTTCAGCAAAATACCGGTCTTTTTCCTCATCGGTGAACGCATCGAAATACCGCTTGCCTTTGGCAACCCGGTAAAGCGGCGGCTGTGCTAAATACACATGCCCGGTTTCGATCAGTTTCGGCATATACCGGAAGAAGAAGGTCAACAGCAGGGTACGGATATGGGACCCGTCCACATCGGCATCCGCCATGATCACGATTTTATCATACCGCAGTTTGCTGATGTCGAAATTCTCGGCAATGCCGGTTCCCAGCGCCACGATCACCGGGGTGAGTTTATCATTCCCGTATACCTTGTCCACCCGCGCTTTTTCCACATTCAGCATTTTTCCCCAAAGCGGCAGGATGGCCTGATAGGTGCTGTTTCTTCCCTCTACTGCCGAGCCGCCGGCGGAATCTCCCTCCACGATGAAGATCTCGGTTTTGGTGGGATCATCCGAGATACAGTCGGTCAATTTTTCGGGCATTCTGGTTTTGCCCGCAATGCCGGATTTATTGCGCTGTAATTCGCGGGCTTTTTGCGCCGCTTCGCGCGCATTGGAAGAAGCAATGGATTTATCCAGAATGATCTTGGCCTCGGCGGGATGATCTTCTAAATAATTCATCATCTTTTCGGCAATAATGTTGTTCACCAGCGTCCCGATCGCCGTGTTTCCGAGTTTTGCCTTGGTTTGGGATTCAAACTGCGCGTCGGTCAATTTTACGCTGACCACCGCCACTAAGCCTTCGTTGATGTCTTCGCTTTTTAAGTTGGCGTCGTTATCCTTTAAAAACTTAAAGGTGCGCCCGTATTTATTGATCACGCGCGCCAACGCGGTTTTAAACGAACTTTCGTGGGTGCCGCCGTCCACCGTGTGGATGGTGTTGGCGAAGGACATGATCTTGGTATCGTACCCGGTACTCCAAAGCAGGGCAATTTCCGCCACCGAATCCCCTTGCGACCCGTTCAGATAAATAACATTTTCATTCAGTTTATCTTTTTTGCTTTTTTCCAGCAAATATTCCACATACGAACGGATGCCGCCTTCATAACACAGGTCTTCCTCCCGGTCGGGAAGATCGGCGTCGCTTCGGTTATCCTTTAATACGATGCGGATCCCCGCGTTCAAAAACGCTTGCTCTCTCAGGCGGGAAAGAAGAATATCAAAATCATACCGCGTGGTATCGGTAAAAATAGAAGGATCCGGCTTGAAGGTCACCTTGGTGCCGGTTTTTTCGGTATCGCCGATGATTTTCAGATCTTCTTTGATATTGCCGCATTCATACCGCTGGGAATAGATGTGGCTGCCGTCGGCAATTTCCACTTCCAGCCAACTGGAAAGCGCGTTCACGACCGAAGCGCCCACGCCGTGCAAACCGCCGGATACTTTATAGCCGCTGCCGCCGAATTTACCGCCCGCGTGCAAAATGGTAAACACCACGCTGACGGTCGGGATGCCTTTCTGCGGGTGAATCCCCACCGGGATCCCGCGCCCGTTATCGGTAACCCGAACCACGCCGTCATCCAATAATTCTACTAAAATCTTATCGCAAAAGCCTGCCAGCGCCTCATCGATCGAGTTATCCACAATTTCATATACCAAATGGTGGAGTCCCCTCTCCCCGGTGGAACCGATATACATCCCGGGGCGCTTTCTGACCGCTTCCAGCCCTTCCAAAACCTGAATGGAATTTTCATCGTAACTTTCCGTTACCGGCGCTAACAATTCGTCTTGGTTCATGTTTTTCTCTCCGTTTCTTTTTTTGGGCAACCTTTTCCCTTTATAACTCTTCTTTTTCTTCCCAGCGTTTTAACAGGGTGGAAGAGGATAATTGGGAAATATATACCTTTGCATCCCGTTTATTCCTTTGCCCGACGAGAAGAAAGGATTTCGGCAGTTCAAAAGAAACGGTTTCCACCATTCCTTTTTTCTGCTTATTTTCTAAAAATTTCCGGGTGTGCTTGGAAATCGTGGTACTGTCCAGATCAAAAATCCCGATCACATCCTGCTCCCGGATGACCGTATCCTGCCCTAAATGGATGACCATTCACTCACACTCCCGTTTTTGATCGGAATCAATTTGCCCTTTTTCAAACCTGCCGTATCCGAAGGATCGCAGCAGGTGATGAACGATTGCATTCCTTCAATATGATTCAGCACATAATTTTGCCGCGCGGGGTCTAACTCGCTCATCACATCGTCTAAAAGAAACACCGGGCTTTCCCCCGTTACTTTTTTGATCACTTCGGCTTCCGATAATTTAACCGCCAACGCGGCGCTTCGCTTCTGCCCTTGCGAGCCGTATATCCGCGCCGAGATCCCGTTGATCTGAAAATCCAGTTCATCCCTGTGCGGCCCTACCGAGGTGATGCCGGTCATCATATCGTCTTTCCGCGTTTCTTTTAACTTTTCCAAAAGCGCATCCGCTTCACAACTGCAACTGTATTCGATTTCTAAGTTTTCTTTTCCCGAAGAAATGCCGCTGTATACAGCGGGCAAAAATTCTTTGAGTGCTTCTACATATTTGCGGCGGTAGCGAATCAGCTTTTCCCCTTTTTCGGCAATTTCCTGTTCAAACACATCCAGCATCACCACAAGCGACCCGTCATACTTAAAATCCTTGATCACACGGTTGCGCTGGGTGACGGCGCGCACATATTCTCTTAAAACCCCGATATAGGAGGGTGACAACTGGCTGACCGCAATATCCAAAAACCGCCGCCGGATCGCCGGCCCGTCTTTGATCAAAGAAAGATCGGCCGGGGAAAACACGATCGCCGTGAATTTTCCCGCAAGAAGCGCCGGGCTTTTTTGTTTCACCCCGTCAAAAATCACTTCGCGGTGATCTTGTATTTTCATCACGGCTTCATGCTCTGTCCCGCCGGAACGGTACCAAATCTGATTAACCGCGCCGCTTTCCCCGAAACGGATAAAATCCGCGTCTTTCGCGCCGCGAAAACTCTTTGCGCCCGTAAATAACCAAATGGATTCCAATAAATTGGTTTTTCCCTGCGCGTTTTCCCCGAAGATCACATTGCGCTCTTCCAAGTCGGACAGTTCGATCTGTTCGATATTGCGAAAATGGCGGCAGGAAAGTTTTGTAATATTCATTTGATCAAAAACTGTTTTCCTTCAAAGGAAAAAGTATCTCCTTTGTGCAATTTTTTCCCGCGCATGGTACAAACTTCGCCATTGACAAGCACTTCCCCGTTTTGGATCACGGTTTTTGCGTGCCCGCCCGTCATAATCACGCCGGCAAACTTCATGGCGCTGTCTAATTTGATCACATCTTCTTTGATTGCAAGTTCTTTCATATTGATCAGCGTAACCGCATCGGCATGATCATGTATAAATACTCGTCCCCTTCGGGCGGGCTCATAATCACACCGACATTTCCTCCGTTAAACAAAATCTGCACCTTTTCGGTTTCCACGGCTTTGAGGGCTTCCAGTAAATAGCGGCTGTTCAATCCGATTTCAAAATGCTCGCCTTCCAACTGGGTGTTGAAGGTTTCGGTAGACCGCCCTTCGGTGGTGGCGCAGGTAAACACCACATTCAATTCGTTGAAATAGCAGCGCACCGGCGTGGAAAAGGATTCGCTGATCAAAAGAGATACGCGCTCGATCGTGTCGATCAGTTCGCGGGTATTCACCACAACGCGCTGTGTATAGCCGCTTGGAATGGTTTTTCTATAATTTACAAATTCCCCTTCGATCAGGCGGGAAATCACTTCATACCCGTTGATTTTTAAAATGATCTGCCGCTCCCCGACTTCCATTTCCACCTGTTCGGTGTTTTCATCGATCAGTTTCACGGCCTCCCCGATCGACCTTCCTGTTAATATAAAGGAAAATTCGCCCGAAATGTCAACCTTTTCTTTTCGAATGGCCAAACGGTACCCGTCGATTGCGACAAACTGCATGGTGCCGTTTTCAATCGTCACGCTGATCCCGGTAAACACCGGCTTTGCCCCTTCGTTCTGTGCGGTGGCAAAAATCGTGCCTTTTACCATTTGCGCCAGCGTTTTGCCTTCGATCATAATGGATTTCGCTTCCCCTACCGAGGGAATTTCCGGAAAATCGGCCGCCGCCATCCCCATAATATCGAAGGTGGCGCCCCCGCATTTGATATTGCAGTTTAACCGCTCATCCGCCGTGATCACAACCTGCATCCCGTTCATTTTTCTTAAAATATCCGAAAGCAGGCGCGCCCCGATCACAATATCTCCCGGCTCGTCACATTTCGCATAGATTTCTTTTTTCATGCCCATTTCCAGATTATATGCGATCAGTGTTACCTTGCCTTGCTCTGCCGAAAGCAAAATCCCTTCCAGCACCGGCATGGAGGTTTTGGAGCCTACTACTCTTTGTAATTTGGAAACCGCGTCTAAAAGTGCGGAGCGTTCGGCGGTAAAAATCATACGATCACCTTGTCCTTTTTTCAATTTTTTGTTTTTAAAAAATAAGTAATATAACAGTCTTCATAAAAGCAGTGAAAACGGTGGAAAATAAAGACAACCCATGCGGACAAGCCTTTTTTCCCGGTGGAAGAAAAACTGGATAAATTTTGAAAAAGTCGAATAACTTTTTTTATCCACTTCTCTCCCCTGTTATCCACTGTGAATTAAAGTGAAAAATGTGGAAAACGGAGGTTTTTTTAATAATCGTTTCCGGAACCTTTCAGGTTTTTGATAATGTCGTAAACCAGTTCTTTCTGATAGGGTTTGTCCTTTAAAAATTCATCGATCCGGTTGACATTGTAAAGCACGGTGGTATGGTCTTTCCCGAAACTTTCCCCGATGGCTTTATACGAAAGATCGGTTGTTTCCCGGGCAATATACATGGCAACCTGCCTTGCCAGCACCAGATCGGATGTGCGGCGGTTGGAAAGAATATCGCTTTCGGATACATTGTAGGTTTTGGAAACTTCCGCAATGATCTTTTCAATTTTGATCGGCTCGGGCATATCGTCGCTGATCACATCGCGGATGAAATTCTGCACGATCGAAAGCGTCGGCGTTTTTTTCTGGATCGTGATAAAGGCTTGTAATTTTTTTACGACCCCTTCTAATTGGCGGGTGCTTTCTTTGATATGTTCGGCAATGAAAAAAATCAGTTCTTCATCGATCTCGATCCCCGCCTGTTCGGCTTTTTTGCGGATGATCCCGACGCGCGTTTCAAAATCCGGCGGCGTAATATCGGCAAACAGGCCGCTTTCAAACCGGGAGCGAATGCGGTTGTCCAATGTTTTAATGGCTTTCGGCGGGCGATCCAAGGTCACCACGATCTGCTTGTTGTTTTGCCACAGGGTATTGAAAGTATTGAAAAATTCTTCCTGTGTTTGTTCTTTCCCGGCGATGAAATGAATATCGTCGATCAACAGCACATCCACACTGCGGAATTTGGTGCGAAAATCGTCGATCGTGCCGAGGCCCAGTTTTCCTTCCTGCAAAGATTGGATCAACTGATTGGTAAAATCCTCCCCGCGGGTGTATTCGATTTTCTTAAACGGGAATTTTTTGCGGATATGATTTTTGATCGCCAGCAGCAAATGGGTTTTTCCAACGCCGGAAGGGCCGTAGATCACCAGCGGATTATACTTGATGTCCGCATTGTCGGCAACGGCGAACGAAGCGGAGTGCGCAAGGCGGTTGGTAGAGCCCACGATAAAATTATCAAAAGTAAAAAAATCTTCAAAGGTAAGCCCTTCGCTGAATTGCTCGGCTTTTAAGATTTTTTCCTCCTCGTCTTCAAACACGATATGAACCGTGATCGGGATCCCCATCACGGCTTTTGCGGCGGTTTCCAACACATCGGTGTAATTTTGTTCGATCACCCCGCGCATATAATCGTTGTCGATCGACAGGGTGAGTTCTCCCCCGTCAAGCGAAAGAGGCTTTAATTTTTCAAAAAAACAACTGAACGCGGTTTCGGAAATGGTCTTCTTTAATTCTTCGCAAATCGCGTTCCAAATATCGTTAAGTGAATGAATCGGCATATCGGCAACCCCTTTACCATTCCTTTAATATATATCAATCTAATATAGTATAACATATAAAGTATTATTTTTCAACTTTTTTCAAAAGAAAAGTGTATAAAAAAAGCAGAAAGGAAAAAATAGAAAAAAAGGAGTGGAAAAAAATGAGCGTCCGGACAGATTTAGCCGTAGACATCAGCGAAACTTTAAAAGAAAAAGAAGAAGGAATCAAGAAAAAAACCGAAACGCACGGGGAAGTGAAAGTGACCACTATTTGCATTGAATCCGCGGCGGGGGAACAAGCCTACGGAAAACCGCGCGGCACCTATATCACGGTGGAATTTCCTTCTCTGTTCCGGCTGCTTGACAGCGAAGGACTGCAAACGGCGTTGAAAGAGGCGTTAAACACCTTATTGCCCGGGAAAACCGAAAAAAAGCCCATGCTGGTGGCGGGGCTTGGCAATACCGGGATCACGGCGGATGCGATCGGGCCGAAAACCGCCGAGCGGATTTTGGCAACCCGCCATATTGCGGGGCAATTTGCCGAAAATATGGGGCTTACCGGGCTTCGAAGCGTGGCGGTGATCGCGCCGGGGGTACTGGGAAAAACCGGGATCGAAGCCACGGAACTGATCGGCGGCGCGGTGCGGGCGGTCGATCCCGCGGCGGTGGTGGTGATCGACGCGCTGGCTTCCAGCAGTGTTTCCCGCTTATTTCAAACGGTGCAGTTGTGCGATACGGGGATCTCGCCCGGTTCCGGCGTGAAAAACTCCCGCAAAGAGATCAGCCGCCGGTCGCTTGGGGTGCCGGTGATCGCGGTGGGCGTCCCCACGGTGGTGGAAGCCGGCCGGTTAGCCGCCGAACTGACCGGCAAAAACGCCACCGAGCCGATTGAACTGTTTGTAACCCCGAAAGACGCCGATTTACTGTGTGAAAAGGCGGGGGAGATCCTCTCGGCGGCGCTGAACGGCTTTTTACAGCCGGATCTGGATCCGCAAATTTTGTCCGGCTTGACTTAAAACAGGGCTTTTTTCCGCTTCTCCCGCATAAAATAGGTTACGGAGGCGGTAGCATGAAAAAACAAGCGGGAAAATGGCGGTTGGCGGCGGTGTTCACGGTGGTGATCGCCCTGCTTTCGTACCATACGGTCAACTGGATGGCGGAGCCGCCGGCAGCCGGGAAAAGCGGGCAGATCGCGGCAGCGGAAACGAAAGAACCGCTTCCCTCCGTATCGGCGGAAACAAAAGAAGAAGCCGCCGCGCAACAAGCCCCTGCCGAAAGCAAAAGCGAGCAGGCGGCCGAAACCGCCGCGCAGGGGACGGTGAAAGGAAAGGTGATCAGCCGGTATCTTTCGCCTTATCAGGCCTCTTTGGCATACGGCGGCGTGACTTTGAAAAACAGCACCACGCTGGCGATTGATCTGAAAGCCCTGTTAGAAGAACCGCTTTCGTTTCAACTGACCGCCGGGAAAGAGCCGCAGGTGCTGATCATGCACACGCACACCACCGAAACCTATCTCCCGACCGACAGTGAAACTTATACCGACGCATATACCTCCCGCTCGCGGGATCAATCCAAAAACATGGTCAGCGTGGGGAACATCGTAGCGAAAAAACTGAACGACGCGGGCATCAAAACCCTGCACGACACCACCGAACACGATTACCCGCAATACACCGGCAGTTATACAAGAGCGGCCAAAACGATCGTGAGTTATTTAAAAAAGTATCCGAGTATCAGGATCGTGCTGGATCTTCACCGCGACGCGATTTCCTCCGGCGAAAACGATAAAATCAAATTGGTGACCGAGATCGGCGGGAAAAAAGCCGCGCAGGTCATGCTGGTGATGGGCTCGCAAAGCGGCGGCGTGACCAATTTTCCGAAGTGGCGGGAAAACCTGAAACTTGCGGTGCGCCTGCAACAGACGCTCGAAAAAAAATATCCCACGCTTGCCCGCCCGATCAGCCTGATGCCGAAAAATTATAACGAAAGCCTGACCACCGGCTCCCTGTTGATCGAATTCGGGACCGATGCGAACGCGCTTGCCGAGGCGCACGCCTCCGCGGAAATGGTGGGCGACGCGCTGGCGGAAACGCTGAAAAAGATCCGGGCGCAATAACTTTCGTTTTCATCAGATCAAGCAGGGTATAAACCGGCTTTCCGCCCCCATAATAACAGGGAAGGGGGAAAGCGGAATGAAACGCGCGAGCAGGTTGTTTTTTCGTTCTTTTTGGGTTTCCTTGGTGGTGTTATGCTGCCTGATCGGGGGCATATACGGCACGGCCAAAGCCTACGAAAATACCCGGCGGATCGGATTCGGAGAATATCGAAAGGCCTTTGCGGCGGAAAACGGCGCGTTGCGGGTGCTGGATTTTGTGTGGCAGATCGTGCCGGAAACGACACCGCAAAACGAAGCGGATCCCCCGACTGATTGATCGGAAAGGATCCGCTTTAAGTTTACATAAAATTTTTAAAACAGAATAGAAAACAGCATATTTTCATGATTTGTAAGATGACATAATCTTATGGCTTCCGAAAAAGCAACCGCGCTTCTTCCCGCGTGACACTGCCGAACAAGACCAACAGCAGGAAATAAACCGGCAGGCAAATGCCCGCCAACAGCACAAGATAAACCGGCAGGGGTAATAAGGGGATCCGCCGCAGGGCGGTATCGCACAGCAGGGTGACTGCAACGGCCGAAAACAGAGGGAGCAGGATCTCGGTGCCGATCTTCATTTTCGCACCGCTGACGCGCATCAGCCGCCCTACATTCAAAAAGCAGGTCAGCAAATTGGAAAAATACATGATCAGCAAAAACCCGCGCATACCAAGCACCGGCACAAGCAGAAGGATCAAAAGAATCCGCAATGCCGAATCGGAAACCGCGGTGCGGAAGGAAAAGCCCTGCTGATCGAGACCTTTTAACAGACCGTCCGAAATGCTGTCAAGATACATCAGCGGCACGATCGGCGCCAGGGCGTGCAGCAGAAACCCGACCTCTTCGCTTTGATAGATCAACTGCCCGATTTCTTTCCCCGCGGCGAAAAACAGCGCCGCAAACAGGAAGGAGATCACCGCGGTCAGTTTCAGCGTATCGTGCGCCGCCGCTTTTACCAAGCCTTTTCTGCCCCGCGCCGCCGCTTCGCTGATTTCGGGCACCAGCAGGGTGGAAACCGCGCCGAGCAGGGTGGAAGGGAAGAACAGAACAGGCAGTGCCATGCCCTTGATCATGCCGAACTGCGCCAGCCCGGCGGCCGAATCGGCGGAGAATTTTGCCAGATTTTTCGGCATCAGCACATTTTCCGCGGTGCGCAGGGCGGTATTCAGCGTTCTGCCCGAGGCGATCGGCAGGGAAATATGCAGCATTTGCCGCAGATGCCCGCCCCGCCCGCTTGTATGCGGCAATCGTTTTCGCTCCATGCGCCAAAAAAGCAGGATCAGCAGGAAAGCAAAGCCTTCCGCCGCCGTATCCCCCGCCACCACCGCGGCACAGCAAGCGGCAAGCCCCAGGTGATGTACCGCCCGCACCAGGCCGAACACCAGGCCGATGCGCACCGCCTGTTCCAGCAACTGGGAGAGGGCGTTCGGCGTGATATTGCGCCGTGCGACGAAGGCGCCCCGCAGGCAGGCGCTTACCCCCATAAAAGGCAGGGAAAAAGGCAGGATGCGCAGGGCGGGGATGGCGCGTACATCATTTAAAAACACGGCGGCGATCCATTCCGCGCCGAAAAAAACCGCCGCTAACGCGAAAAGAGAAACCGAGAGCGTCAGCAAAACGGCGTTGCGCAGAACCGCGGCGGCGCTTCGCCCGCTATCCGGCGTGATTTCCGCGATCAACCGCGTGACCGCCGTGTCGATTCCGGCGCAAACCGCGGTGGAAACCAGCAGATGCACCGAAAAAATCAGTTGATACAAGCCGATCCCGGCGGGGCCGATCAGCGCCGCCAGCCAGACTTTGAACAGAATCCCCGCGAAACGGAGAAGAAACGAGGTTGCCGTTAAAATCGCGGCGTTTTTGATGAAAACCGTTTTTTTCAAATCGCTCACCCATACAGTGTATGCCCGGGCGCAAGAATTCATGTGTTGAAAAATCGGGGAAAAGCGGTTATAATAGGAGCAACAGGAGGCGATTTCATGAATTCTCCCCTTGCGGATCGGCTTCGCCCGACCACGCTTGACGAAGTGGCGGGGCAGCCGCACCTTTTGGCGGAAGGCAAGATTTTACGGCGTATCATTGAATCCAAAAACATTCCCAACCTGATTTTTTACGGGCCTTCGGGGGTGGGGAAAACCACCGTGGCGAAGATCATTGCCTCGGTCAGCGGGAAAAAACTGTGTTACCTGAACGCGACGACCGCGTCCACCGCCGATATCAAAGAGATCATCGGCTCGATCGGCACGATCGACGCGGCGGGCGGGATCTTGTTGTATCTGGATGAGATCCAGTATTTCAATAAAAAACAACAGCAGATTTTGCTTTCTTACATTGAAAACGGCGATATTGTGCTGATCGCCGCCACCACCGAAAACCCGTATTTTTATGTGTATAACGCGATTTTAAGCCGCTCCACGGTGTTTGAGTTCAAGCCGCTCACCGCCGCGGATATTGCCGGGGTGATCCGCCGGGCGATCACTGTGTTGAGCGGGGAAAAGGGCAAACCGATCACCGTGGGGGAGGATACCCTGCAAAAACTTTCGGTTGCCGCGGCGGGGGATGTACGGCGGGCGCTGAATATGCTGGAACTGTGCGTGCTGACCTCGGAAACCGAGGAAAAAATCGACATTTCGGGCGAAACGGCGGAGGAGATCCTTGCCGCGAATACCGTGCGGTATGATCGGGAGGGCGACGAGCATTACGACATTATCTCCGCGTATCAGAAATCCATGCGCGGGTCTGATCCGGATGCGGCGCTGTATTATCTGGCGCGCCTGCTGGCGGCGGGCGACCTGGTTTCCGCCTGTCGGCGGCTGTTGGTGTGCGCGTGCGAAGATGTGGGGCTGGCATACCCGCAGATCATTCCCATTGTGAAGGCCGCGGTAGACAGCGCGAGGGAATTAGGGCTGCCGGAAGCGCGCATTCCTTTGGCGGACGCGGTGGTTTTGGTGGCAACTTCCCCGAAATCCAACGCGGTATATAACGGGATCAACGCCGCTATGGCGGATGTGGAAGCCGGAAAAACGGGCAACATCCCGCGACAACTGCAAAATAAGCATTTTGACGGGGAGGAAGCCGCCGTGCGGGGGCAGCATTACCTCTATCCGCACGATTTCCCGCATCATTATGTGGAACAGCAGTATCTTCCCGATGAATTAAAAAATCAAAAATATTACCTTTTCGGGGATAATAAAACCGAGCAGAAATATAAAGAATATTGGGAAAAAATCAAGAAAACGAAAAAATAACGGTATTATGTAAACCAAAAGGGGGGGATCGGCATGGAATATGGGCATTGCCCCGCGCAAACGGTGCGGTTATGGCAGATCCGGGCGGCGATTTTCTTCGCGGTGCCGGTCATCCTGTTTGCGGCTTTGGCGGCGGTTTCTTTTTGGTTTTTGTTGCCGGCGGCGGGATTTCTCGCGCTGGCGGCAGGGGTGATTTTCTGGTATTTCCCCCGCTTTTTCTCGGAGTTTACCATTCGGCTGCCGCAGGGCGCGATCGTGGTTGAGTACGGCGTGTTTTTGCGCACCACGCATATCATGCCGTTTTCGAAACTGGTGTATGCGCAGAGCATTGCCACCCCGCTTGCCGCCCGCCGGGGGCTTGCCGCCATGGGGCTGAAAGCGGCGCGCAGCACGGTTTGGATCCCGGAGTTGGCGGAGGGGGATGTGCAGGCGTTTATTGCCGCGATCGGGCAGGAGGAAAGCCATGAAACATGAGTTTCGCGCCCATCCGCTGATGGTGTTTCGCCTGATCCGGCCGTTTTGGTTTGTATTGGTTCTCCCGTTGGTGAAAGGGTTGGTGCAGTACCTGATCAGCCGCCGCGTGACCGGGGTGTTGGGGCTGGAAATCGCGGCGTTTTTGCTGATTTCCGCCGTGGCGGGGCTGCGCTGTGCCTCTTTCCGCCTGCTTTGCGGGGAAAACAGCGTCACGGTGCGTATGGGGGTGCTGTTTCGCACCTGCTCCGTGATCCCGCTCAGTGGCATTTCTTCGGTGCGGGCGGTTACCGGCCCGATCGACGCGCTCTGCCGTGCGGTGACCTATCAGATCAACACCGAGGCGGGCAAACGCGGGAAAACCGATTTCTCGTTTGAATTAAGCCGGAAAGACAGTGAACTGGTTTCCGGGTGGCTGATCGGCGCGAAAACGCAGAAGAAACTGCGGTTTTCCGCCGTGCGGGTGGCGGCGATGGCCGCCACGACCTCTTCCGCCGTAACGGGGATGATCGTGGCGGTGCCGATCATCAATAAAGCGGGGAAACTGTTAGGGCTGGCGCTGGAACGGATGGTGTTCGATGAGATCAACCATGTATCCGAGCAGACCAAAACCCTGTTTCCGCCGATCGTGAACGCGATCACGCTGTTGTTTTTGTTGGCTTACGGGGTTTCCTTTCTGTATTTGTTTGTCAAAAATCTGCGGTTTGAATTGCTGTTGAATCCCCACGCGATCGAGGTGCGTTCGGGCTTGATTTGGCGGCGGCGGGCGGCGTTCCGCAAAGACTCGGTGAATGTGGTGAAAATCGAGCAAACCCCTTTGATGCGCCTGTTTGACCGCTATGTGATGAAAGCGGGCGTGGGCGGTTACGGCGACACCCGGGCGGAAACGCCGGTGATCGTGCCTTCGGGCAGGCGGGGAGAGATCATGTTGCAGGCGCGCACCCTGTTTCCCGGGTTTGAAAGTCACGGCAGGCCGATCCGTGCCGCGCGGGGGAAGGCCACCCGGCGGCGGTTTTTGTTTCCGTCGCGGTTGTACGGGCTGTTGCTGGCGTTTGTTTCCGCCGTGACGGCGCTGATCTTTCCCGATTTCGGGCGGCTGATTTTGTTTTTATTTCTGGTCGGCTCGGCGGTATTGGTGTATGCCGGGTATTTAGGCGTGTATATCAGCCGTTTCGGGCGGGTGAAACTGGGGGAAGCGTGTTCTTTCCGCGGCACCAAGGGCTTTCGGGTGTGCGAAATGCTTTGCCCGAAAGAGAAGATCGGGGAACTGAAAATCACGCGTATCGCGCCCGACCGCAAGTACGGCACCTGCAATTTCACGGTGGTGATCCGCTCCGAGGCGGCCGACAGCCTGACCGTGCGACACCTGCCGCTGGAAACGGTAAAAAGCGAAATCGAGAAAAATTTCGGGATCGAATGGTCGTTCGATCTATGACAAATCGCCGCATTTCCCTGCCGTATCAAAAGCGGCGGAGAAAACGCGGCGATTTCGGTATAAAAGCGCCTTTCCGGCACATACTATTAAAAATGTTTCACGTGAAACATGAGGTACGGGAGGGATGAAAATGGAATTGCTTCGGCAATGCGTGATTGCGTTTTTGGTGGGCGGCACGATCTGCCTGATCGGGCAGGTGCTGATCGATTACACGCATCTGACGCCGGCGCGGATTTTAGTGTCGTTTGTGGTGGCGGGCGTGGTGCTGACGGCTGTCGGTGTTTATGAACCGCTGGTGAAGTTTGCGGGCGCGGGCGCCACCGTGCCGCTGACCGGCTTCGGATACAGTTTGGCGAAAGGCGTGCGGGAAGCCACCAAGGAAGTAGGCTGGATCGGCGTGCTTTCGGGCGGATTGAGCGCGACCGCGGCCGGCATCGCCGCGTCGGTTTTCTTCGGATATGCGGCGGCGATGGTGTTTAAACCCGGCGACAAAACCTGAAAACGGCGCAAA
>CACXFE010000024.1 GCA_902766855.1 Oscillospiraceae bacterium
GGCGACGGCGCGGTGAATGTATTAGACGCCATTGCCTTGAAAAAGCGATTGTCAAGCCGGTCTTGATATAACGGGTTTCGGATTTTTTGTTTTCGCAGGGTGGCAAATGCACCGCAAGAGATTCTCACGGGGCGATGTGGGAAGCGAAGCGTGCGACGCGGAAATGAATGACAGTCCGGTGGACTGTCAGAACCGCGGAGGGACCGAACGCCGCAGCGTGAGAATCATCGTCCCCTACAAATGTCAATGAGAAGACGAAACAATCCAAGTCCCGTGAAAATCTTTTGCTGTTTTGCAAGAAGTTACAAATTTTTTCAAAAAACACTTGACAAATCAAAAAGTCGGTGCTATACTGATGAAAAATCAGAAATGGCTTTGACGAAGACGGTCAGAATCGCTGTTATAAGAGAGTCGGCGGGTGGTGCGAGCCGATAACGGTTATTCTATCGGCCCATCCCTTCCGAGCCGGAGTGCTGAAACCGCAAGGCAGTAGGTGCTTCCGTGATTGCTGCGTAAAGGCATAGGGATTGTCAGATCCCGAAGAGGTGGCGGTTTTTTACCGCAAGTTGAGTGGTACCGCGGATGTGTTTCATCACACCCGTCTCAAGGATTCTTGAGGCGGGTGTTTTATTTTTTAAAGGAGGGAATAAAAATGGTTGCAGGATCGGCTGATAAAATAAAAGAGGTGGCCGTGCGAATTCGGGAAATGCGGGAGATCAGCGGCATTACCGAAGAAGAAATGGCTGTAAAAACCGAAGTGACCACAGAAGAATACCGGCTTTATGAAGCGGGAGAGAAGGATTTCCCTTTCACTTTTATTCATAAATGCGCGCTGGCCTTCGGGCTTGGCATTACCGATTTGTTGGAGGGCAAAAGCGCCCACCTTTCTTCCTACACCGTCACACGGAAAGGGCAGGGGCAGGAAACCGCGAAGGAGGATGGCATCAGCATCCGCAATCTGGCGCCGCTTTTCCGCAAAAAAATCGCGGAACCTTACTGGGTCAAATATGAATTTGATCCGAAATTGCAGAATCAGCCTATCCACCTGACCAAGCATTCCGGGCAGGAATTCGATTTTGTGATGAAGGGCAAACTGAAAGTACAGATCGGGGAAAATGTGGAATATTTAGGCGAGGGCGACAGTATTTACTACAACAGTTCCACCCCGCACGGCATGATTGCGGTGGATGGGGAGGATTGCCTCTTTGTCGCGGTGGTGCTGCCGGGCGAAGATGTCAAGGAAGACCTGATCCGGGATACGATCGTTTCGGCACATTCGCACGGGAAAGAAACCGTCAGCGCGAAATTTATCCGCACGCAAGAGGATGAGAACGGGGTATTAAAATCCATTTCGTTCCAAAATGAAGATCGCTTTAACTTTGCTTTTGATATTGTGGATGAGATCGCCAAAAAAGATCCTGAAAAACTTGCCATGCTGCATGTGGATAAGAACAAGAAGGAACGCCGCTTTACCTTCCGGGATATGAAGCGGGCTTCCAACCAGTGCGCCAACTATTTCAAATCGCTCGGGATCAAAAAGGGCGACCGGGTGATGCTGGTGCTGAAACGCCATTATCAGTTCTGGTTTGCGATCCTTGCACTGCACAAGTTGGGGGCGATCGCAATCCCCGCGACCAATTTACTGCAAAGCCATGATTTTGAGTATCGTTTCAACGCGGCGGATGTTTCGGCCATCCTCTGCACGGCGGACGGGGATGTTGCCCATCAGGTGGAACTGGCGCAAGCCACCAGCCCCACGCTGAAAACCAAGATTTTAGTGGGCGGCCAACGGGAAGGCTGGCATGATTTTAACGAGGAATACCCGCTGTTCAGCGCCCATTATTACCGCACGGAGGAATCGGCTTGCGGGAAAGACCTGATGCTGATGTTCTTCACCTCCGGCACCACCGGCTACCCGAAAATCGCCGCCCATACCTATCAATATGCGTTAGGGCATTATATCACGGCGAAATACTGGCACGGTGTGGATGAAAACGGCCTGCACTTTACGATTTCGGAAACCGGCTGGGGCAAGGCGCTGTGGGGAAAACTGTACGGGCAGTGGTTAAGCGAGGGCGCGGTTTTCACCTATGATTTCGACCGATTCTCGGCGGCGGATATTCTGCCGATGTTTCAGAAATACAATATCACCACTTTCTGTGCGCCGCCCACGATGCTGCGCATGATGATCAAAGAAGATATTTCCAAATACGATCTTTCTTCGATCAAACATATGACCACGGCGGGCGAGGCGCTCAACCCCGAGGTGTACCGCCAATTTGAAAAGGCAACCGGCCTTCAGATCATGGAGGGCTTCGGCCAGACCGAATGTACTTTGATGATTGCCAACCTGACCGGCAATCCGCACAAACTCGGTTCCATGGGGCTGCCTACGCCGCTGTATGATGTAGACCTGCTCGATCCGGACGGGAACCCTGTCCCCGCCGGGGAAACGGGTGAGATCGTGGTGAAAACCTCGGAAAAGGTTCCTTGCGGGCTTTTCGCGGGATATTATAAGGACGAGGAAAAAACCAGGGAAGCCTGGCACGACGGGTATTATCATACCGGCGATACCGCTTGGCGGGATGAGGACGGGTTCTATTGGTATGTGGGGCGCGTGGATGATGTGATCAAATCTTCCGGCTACCGCATCGGGCCGTTTGAGATCGAAAGCGTGATCATGGAACTGCCTTATGTGCTGGAATGCGGCGTTTCCGCCGCGCCTGACCCGATCAGAGGGCAAGTGGTGAAAGCCAGCATTGTATTGGTGAAGGGCAAAGAAGGCACGGAAGAGTTGAAAAAAGAAATCCAGAACTATGTGAAACAGAATACCGCGCCGTATAAATATCCGCGCATTGTGGAGTTTAAAACCGAACTTCCCAAGACCATCAGCGGCAAGATCCAACGGAATAAACTGTAAAGCCGAAAGAAAAAATGTTTGACAAATCCGTTTGGTTGTGATATAATATCTACCAATCAATAAATGGCGTTGACGAAGAGTGCATGAAAACAGTCCCCTTCAGAGAAATGGCGGTGGGTGCAAGCCATCAGCGGAAGGTTTCATGTTTGTAGCTTCTGAGCCGGGAGGAAGAAAGCCTGAAAAGGCAAGTAGAACCTCTCCGTGATTGCTGCGTAAAGGCATAGGGATTGTCAGATCCCGAAGAGGTGGCGGTTTTTTTACCGCAATTTGAGTGGTACCGCGGGCAGTTGTTTTTTCATCGCTCGTCTCAAAGTCACAACTTTGGGGCGAGCGTTTTTTCGTCCCGACAGGAGGAATCGCAATGGAACAAATGACAGGATTGAATTACAAAATCGGGGAGATCGCCGGGCGTATCCGGGAACTGCGGGAGATCGAAAATCTCACCATCGCGCAAATGGCGGAAAAAACCGCCGTATCGGAAGAAGAGTATATCGCTTGCGAAGAGGGCAAAAGCGATTTGAACTTTGCGTTTATTTATCGCTGCGCACTGGCTTTCAATGTGGATGTAACCGAATTGATCGAAGGCAAAAGCCCGACGCTGAAATCCTATACCGTCACCAGAAAAGGCGGCGGCCAGCGCATTGAAAAAGCGCACGGGATGACCTATTATAACCTTGCCGCTTCGTTTAAAAACCGCATTGCCGAGCCGCTGTATGTCAAAAGTGTTTACAGCGAGGAAGCCCAGCACCGCGATATTGAACTGACCACCCACTCCGGGCAGGAGTGCGACCTGATCATTGAAGGCCGCTTAAAAGTGCAGGTGGGCGAGCATAAGGAAATTTTAGGCCCTGGCGACAGTATTTATTATGACAGTTCCACCCCGCATGGGATGATCGCGGTAGACGGCAAGGATTGCCTGTTTTACGCCATTGTCTTAAACCCGACAGGGGAGCCGATCCCCGAACTGGCGGGGGCAAAGCCGGTGGAGGATCACCATGTAAGCCCGCCGGATGATAAAGACCGTATCTATAAGAAGTTTATCGACACAAAAGTGGATGAAAACGGCACGCCGGTTTCGATCACCTTCAAAAATCATGAGCATTTCAATTTTGCGTTCGATCTGGTGGACGCGCTGGCGGAAAAAGATCCCGATAAACTGGCTATGCTCCATATTTCGCGGGATAAAACCGTGCGCCGGCTGACCTTTAAGGATATGAAAAAGGCGTCGGCACAGTGCGCCAACTATTTCAAATCGCTCGGGATCAAAAAGGGCGACCGGGTGATGCTGGTGCTGAAACGCCATTATCAATTCTGGTATGCCATGCTGGGGTTGAATAAACTGGGCGCGATCGCCATTCCCGCTACGAATCAATTACAGTGCCATGATTTTGAATACCGTTTTCAAGCGGCCGGGGTGAAGGCGATCCTTTGCACGGCGGACGGGGATACGGCGCACCAAGTGGATCTGGCGGCCGAAAAGTGCCCGATGCTGGAACATAAATTGATTGTGAACGGCAGCAGAGAAGGCTGGCGCACTTTTGATGAAGAATACGGGCTTTACAGCACGCATTATACCCGCCCGGCGGACGCACCCGGCGGTAAAGACCTGATGCTGATGTATTTCACTTCGGGCACCAGCGGATACCCGAAGATCGCGGCACATAATTATCAATATGCGTTAGGGCATTTCCATACCGCGAAATACTGGCATAATGTAGATCCGGACGGCCTGCATTTCACCATTTCCGATACCGGCTGGGCCAAAGCCATGTGGGGAAAACTGTACGGGCAATGGCTGTGCGAGGCGGCCACCTTTGTATATGATTTTGACCGCTTTGACGCGGCGGATATTCTGCCGATGTTCGCGGAATATCACATCACCACTTTCTGCGCGCCGCCCACGATGCTGCGCATGATGATCAAGCAGGATATTTCAAAATATGATTTTTCCTCTGTCAAGCATATGACCACGGCCGGCGAGGCGCTCAACCCCGAAGTGTACCGCCAATTTGAAAAAGCAACGGGTTTGCAGATTTTAGAGGGTTTTGGGCAGAGCGAAAGCACCATGATCATCGGGAATCTGACCGGCGCCCCGCATAAGATCGGCTCGATGGGGAAACCCGCCCCGATCTATGATGTGGATATTGTGGATGCGGACGGAAACCCGGTCCCCACGGGAGAAACCGGTGAGATCGTGATCAATCTGAAAAACGGGGCTCCCTGCGGATTGGCGGTTTGCTATTACGGGGATGAGGAAAAAACCAAAGAAACCTGGCGCGACGGATATTATCATACCGGCGATACCGCGTGGCGGGATGAAGACGGGTTCTATTGGTATGTCGGACGCATTGACGATGTGATCAAATCTTCCGGTTACCGCATCGGGCCGTTCGAGATCGAAAGTGTGATCATGGAACTGCCTTATGTGCTGGAATGCGGCGTTTCCGCGGCGCCTGACCCGGTACGCGGGCAGGTGGTCAAGGCCAGCATTGTGTTGATACCGGGAAAAGAGGGCTCGGAGGAACTGAAAAAAGAAATTCAGAATTATGTCAAACAGCATACCGCGCCGTATAAATATCCGCGGATCGTGGTTTTCCGCGAGAGTTTGCCGAAAACCGTGAGCGGAAAGATCCAGCGTAATTTGCTGTAAGGGTGAGCATCATGGAAAAAAGAATCACCTTGATTTGCGGCCATTACGGGAGCGGGAAAACAAATGTTGCAATCAATCTTGCATTTGCCGCCAAAAAGCAGTATGATAAAGTAGTGATCGCGGATCTTGACATCGTAAACCCCTATTTTCGCACCAAAGACAGCATGGAAGATCTGAAACAAGCCGGGATTGCGCTGATTTGTTCGGAATACGCGGGAACCAATGTGGATATCCCCGCCATGCCCCAACAGATGTACGCTGTTACGGACGATCGCTCATGGCACGCGATTCTGGATGTCGGAGGGGATGACCGCGGCGCTTTGGCGCTCGGGCGGTTGGCACCCGCGATTTTAGAAGAAAATAATTTTGAAATGCTGATGGTGATCAACGGGTACCGCCCTTTAACCAAAGACGCCGAATCCACGATCGAAGTCATGCGGGAAATCGAGTATGCCGGCGGTATTCCTTTTACGGGGCTGATCAACAATTCCAATCTGGGAACCGAAACCACGGCGGAAGTGGTGCTGGATTCCCTTGTGTATGCCGAAGAAGTATCGCGCCTGTCAGGGCTGCCGATTTATTTGACCACGGCGGAAGAAACGGTTTATAACGCTTTGCGGGGAAAGATCGACCATCTCTTTCCCTTAAAGTTACAATCGAAAATCAATTAGGAGGAAACAAAACCATGGCAAAACTGACATTCAAAACCGATAACTGCAAAGGTTGCGGCCTGTGCGTGGATGTTTGTCCAAAGCATGTTTTGGAGTTATCGCAGGACAAAATCAACAAAAAAGGACATCATCCGGTGGTGGCCGCACGCGAGGAAGATTGCATAGCCTGCGCCTTCTGCGCGACGATGTGCCCGGATTGTATCATCAAGATAGAAAGGTAAGGGAACAATATGGCAGAGAAAGTATTGATGAAAGGCAACGAAGCAATCGCGGAAGCGGCGATCAAAGCGGGATGCCTGCATTATTTCGGCTATCCGATCACACCGCAGACCGAGATTGCCGCGTATATGGCAAAGCGGATGCCGAAAATCGGCGGCGTGTTTTTACAGGCGGAAAGTGAGATCGCCGCGATCAATATGGTGTATGGGGTGGCTTCCACCGGGCACCGTGTGATGACTTCGTCTTCCAGCCCCGGCGTTTCCTTAAAGGGCGAAGGGCTTTCTTATCTTGCGGGTTCGGATCTTCCGGCGCTGATCGTGAATGTTCAGCGCGGCGGCCCGGGGCTCGGCGGGATCCAACCTTCCCAATCCGATTATTTTCAGGCTACGCGCGGCGGCGGTCACGGCGATTATCATATGATCGTGCTGGCGCCCGCTTCGGTGCAGGAAATGGCCGATCTGACCGTGAAAGGTTTTGAATTGGCGGATCAGTATCGGATGACTTCGATGATTCTGGCGGACGGAACCATGGGGCAAATGATGGAGCCGGTTTCTTTGGAATTTGATATCAAACCCCAGCCCGCCAAACCGTGGGCAACCACCGGCACCAACATGGAGCGGGAACATAATATTATCAACTCCCTCTCGCTTGTGCCGGAGGAATTGGAGCAGTTGAATTTCGCTCGGTATGATCGCTATAAGGTTATTGAAGAGAACGAAACCATGTACGAGGAATACAAAATGGAGGACGCCGAAATCTGCATTGCCGCTTTCGGTATTGCGGCGCGCGTTTCCAAAAACGCGATCAACGAGGCCCGCAAAAAAGGCATCAAAGTGGGGTTGATCCGCCCGATCACGCTGTGGCCGTTCCCCAAGGCTCCTTTTGAAAAAGCGGCGAAAACGGTCAAACAGTTTATCTCGGTAGAACTTTCCATGGGGCAAATGATTGAAGATGTAAAACTGGCAACGGCTTGTCAGGCGCCGGTCACGCTGTGTAACCGCGTGGGCGGCATGATCCCGTCGCCGGATATGGTATTGGCCGCCATCGAAGAAGCAGCGAAAAACGGAGGTGCAAACTAATGGTAGTATTTGATAAACCGCACGCACTCATTGATGTGCCGCTGCATTATTGCCCCGGCTGTACACACGGGATTGTGCATCGTTTGGTAGCGGAAGTGATCGATGAATTGGGGATCGAAGGCAAGACCGTCGGGATTGCGCCGGTGGGCTGTTCGGTCATGGCGTATAATTATTTTAATTGTGATATGATCGAAGCGGCGCACGGCAGGGCGCCGGCGGTAGCAACCGGCGTGAAACGCGCCGAGCCGGATAAGGTTGTGTTTACCTATCAGGGCGATGGCGATCTGGCTTCGATCGGTATGGCGGAAACGGTGCATTCCGCGGCGAGAAATGAGAACATTACCATTATCTTTATCAACAACGCCATCTATGGGATGACCGGCGGGCAAATGGCACCGACTTCTTTGCCCGGGCAAGTCACCCAGACTTCCCCCTACGGGCGGGATGTGAAGTTGTGCGGATTCCCGATCAAAGTTTGCGAAATGCTGTCACAAGTGGACGGCGCGGAGTATTTGGAGCGGGTAGCCGTGAACAATGTAAAAAATGTGAAAAACGCGAAAAAAGCGATCAAAAAAGCGTTCCAGAATCAGATCGATGGCAAAGGCTTTTCACTGGTGGAAGTGATTTCCAGTTGCCCGACCAACTGGGGCTTGACACCGCAGAACGCCCTCAAATGGATCGACGAGCGCATGATCCCGTATTATCCGCTCGGTGTGTATAAGGATCGCTCCGCACAGAAGGAGGATGCAGAATGAGTACGACACAGTATTTGTTTGCGGGATTCGGCGGCCAGGGGATTCTTTTCGCCGGCAAATTTACCGCTTATAAAGGATTGATCGAAGAAAAGCAGGTTAGTTGGCTTCCGTCCTACGGGCCAGAAATGCGCGGCGGCACCGCAAGTTGCAGCGTGATCGTCAGCGATGATCCGGTCGGCTCACCGATCGTGTCGAAACCCGATGTGTTGATTGCGATGAATCTGCCGTCGCTTGACCGATATGAAGACGCGGTGGTACCGGGGGGCACCATTTTTGTGGATTCCACCCTGGTTGAACGCAAAGTGAAACGCCAGGATGTAACGGTGCATTACATTCCCGCTACCAGGTTGGCCAGTGAAAACGGCATTTCCACGCTTGCCAATATGATCATTGTGGGGAATATTTTAAAAACATTCAACGATTTCGGCGAAGAAAGCGTAAACGCGGCGCTGAAAAAGGTCATCTCCGCCAAGCATGCCGATATGTTGGATGTCAACTTAAAAGCACTGAAAATCGGTGCGGAACAGTAAGGAGCGGATGAATCATGGAAATACAAATCATCAAAACCGAGAATCCCAAGGAAAAACCGGAAAGCAGTGTGCTGGGATTCGGAAAATACTTTACCGATCATATGTTTATCATGCAGTATTCCCGCGAAGAGGGCTGGCATGATGCTAAAATCATCCCGTTCGGCAATCTTTCTTTGCATCCCGCTTCCACGGTTCTGCATTACGGCTCGGAAATTTTCGAGGGCATGAAAGCCTACCGCCGTGCAGACGGGGAGGTACAGTTGTTCCGCCCGATCGAGAATGTGCGCCGCATGAATAATTCCGCAGAGCGGCTTTGCTTGCCGCAGATCCCGGAAGATGACGCGATGCAGATTTTGGATACCTTTGTGTCGCTTGAAAAGGATTGGACGCCCGCGGCGCCCGGCACCTCTCTTTATCTGCGCCCCTTCATGTTCGGGAATGATGAAACACTCGGTGTGCACGCGGTGCATCATGCTACCTATGTGTTGATCGCGTCCCCGGTCGGCAGTTATTATAAAGAGGGGATCAACCCGGTCAAGATTATGATCGAGGATGAGGATGTCCGTGCGGTACGCGGCGGCACGGGCTATGCCAAATGCGGCGGGAACTATGCCGCTTCCAACCGTGCCGGACAGCGCGCGGAGGAAAAGGGATATTCACAGGTTTTGTGGCTGGACGGCGTAGAGCGCAAGTACATCGAAGAAGTTGGCGCGATGAATGTGATGTTCAAGATCGGCGGGGAAATCGTCACCCCGAAACTGACCGGCTCTATCCTGCCGGGCATCACGCGCAAATCCTGCATTGAGGTACTGCGTGACGAGGGTTATACCGTTCACGAGCGCCTGCTCAGCGTTGACGAACTCGGCGAGGCACTGAAAAACGGCACGCTGGAAGAAGCATGGGGCTGCGGTACCGCGGCGGTGGTATCCCCGATCGGAGAATTGTGCTATAAAGGCGTAAAGTATACCATTAACAACGGTGAAATCGGCAAGGTCACACAACACTTGTATGATACGCTTACCGGCATTCAATGGGGCAAAATCGAGGATACGCGCGGTTGGACTTATCCCATTCGATAAAAAAAGACTTGATTTTTTGAAACAAATGTGATAATATAATTTGGCTAACGGTTTTTTGTTGGCATTTCGCATTTGAGTCGCCTGCGCCTTACAGGCCGGGTCATTGCCGAAAAAATCGACATTGA
>CACXFE010000025.1 GCA_902766855.1 Oscillospiraceae bacterium
CTCCCTCAGCTTTTTGTATGCATTATCTTTGAGGTGAGTGTAAATATTTAGAAAGGGTATGATGTAGCCTCGACTATATCATACAAGAATGGATATGGAAAAAACAGAGCGAATCTTGCGCCCCGCGGCACGCATCCACGGCGGCGCGCGTTTGCCGCACTTGAAAGGCACCGCGGAAGCGGAAACGGTAATCATGCCGCCGCCCGGTGAAGTGCGGATCCCGATGTCTCAACATATCGGCGCTCCGGCGGAGCCGGTGGTCGCGGTGGGAGATAAGGTTTATGTGGGCACCCTGATTGCCAAAGCGGGCGGCTTTGTAAGCGCCCCGATGCATGCCAGTGTTTCAGGAACCGTGAAGGCGATTACCGAATCCCCGAAAAGCATTGTGATCGAATCGGACGGGCTGATGGAAAAGGATCCCGGCTTGCAGCCGTTCCCCGTTCGGACGAAGGAAGATCTGGTGACTGCGGCGGATCTTTGCGGCTTGGTCGGTCTTGGCGGCGCGGGATTTCCCACCAAAGTAAAACTGTCGGTGAAAGAGGATACCCCGATTGACACGCTGATCATCAACGGCGCGGAGTGTGAGCCTTACATCACCAGCGACTACCGCGAGTGCATGGAGAGTTATGACGATGTAATCGAAGGCGTGTATCTGCTCAAAGAGATGCTCGGGGTAGAAAGAGTTGTGATCTGTATTGAGGCGAACAAGCCGAAAGCCATCGAGAAACTGTATGCAATCGCAACCGATAAACGGGATCAGGATGATACCGTGAAACTGATGAAATTGCCGACAAGTTATCCGCAGGGAGCGGAGAAGGTGTTGATCTATTCCGCCACCGGCAGGCGCGTGCCCGCCGGCAAGTTGCCCAGTGATGTGGGCTGTATCGTTATGAATATCACGAGCGTGGCGGTGCTTTATCGCTTTATTTCTACGGGAATGCCGCTGGTTTCCAAGCGCATTACGGTGGATGGAACGGCGGTCAAAGAGCCGAAGAACATCCTTGCGCCGATCGGCACCCCCATTCGGGAAATTTTGGAGTTTGCCGGCGGTGTGACTGAGGACGCGGCTGAGATCATCATGGGCGGCCCGATGATGGGCGTGGATATTTGCGACGCCGACGCGGTGTTGGAAAAACGCAACAATGCGATCACCGTGATGCGGGAACCCGCTCGCCTTCAACCGGTCACGCCCTGTATTCACTGTGACCGATGTGCTTCCGCCTGCCCGATGAATTTACTTCCCGCGGCTGTGGAAGCGGCCGTCAACCACGGTAAAACGGACACACTGGGGGATTTGAATGTCATGGTTTGCATGGAGTGCGGGAGTTGCTCTTTTGTATGCCCCGCTAAACGCCCGCTGGCGCAGGTGATGCGGCTTGCCAAAGCGGAGATCAGAAAGGGGGCGGCGAAATGAGGGAACAGTTGAATGTGGCTTCTTCGCCCCATATCCGCCATTTGGATACTACATCCGGCATCATGCTGGATGTGATCATTGCGTTGCTGCCTGCCTGTATATTCGGCTGCATTATTTTCGGTCTGCGCGCCTTGGCGGTACTTGCCGTTTCGGTAGCGGCGGCGGTTTTAAGCGAGTTTTTATGGAATATCATCTTGAAAAAACCGCAATCGGTCGGTGATCTTTCGGCAGTGGTGACAGGGCTGCTGTTGGGAATGAACCTGCCTTCCACCTTGCCGCTTTGGATGGCGGCGATCGGCAGTGTCGCGGCGATCATCGTGGTGAAGCAGATGTTCGGCGGGATCGGCTGCAATTTTGCCAATCCTGCGATCGCGGCGCGGATCATACTGTTGGTTTCATTCCCCGGTGCGATGACGAAATTTGTCGCCCCTCTTTCAGACGCCGTCACTTCCGCCACCCCTCTTGCGGCGCCGAATGAGTATACCCTGCGGGAACTGTTTTTCGGTTGGCACGGCGGCAGTATCGGGGAAACATCCGCGTTTTTGCTGTTGGTGGGCGGCCTTTATCTGATCGTTCGCAAGGTCATCTCTCCGGTGATCCCGTGCTGTTTCATCGGTACGGTGGCACTGCTTTCGCTCCTTGCGGGGGAAAATCCGCTTCATTCGATTTTAAGCGGCGGCTTGATTTTAGGCGCCGTGTTTATGGCGACGGATTATACCACCACCCCGATCACTTGGAAGGGCAAGGCGATCTTTGCGGTAGGCTGCGGCCTTCTGTCTTTTGTGATCCGGCGGTTTGGCGCATTGCCAGAAGGGGTATCTTATTCGATCCTGCTGATGAATATTTTAGTTCCTCATATCAATCGCTTTACCCGCCCGAAACCCTTTGGTTGGGTGAAACCGAAGAAGGAGGAAAAGCAGGATGCTTGATTTTTTAAGAAGAAATAAAAAGGAAGTGCTGATCCCTTCGGCGGTCTTGCTGGTGATCTGTGTGGTCATCCCCTTGGCGCTGGCACTTACCAATCGGTTAACGGCCGACAGGATCGCGGCGTTGGAAGCCAAGAACAGGGAAGAAGCCATGGCGCGCCTGATCGATGCGGAGGAATACACCGCTGAAAAGTATGAAGATCAATTCGAATACTTTGTGGCAAAACAGGGCGGCGAAGAAGTCGGCTACATTTTTGTGACCGCCCAAAAAGGGTATGGCGGCGAGGTTTCGGTGATGACCGCGATCAAGCCGGACGGCGCCATTAAAGCCGTGGCGATTTTAGATGTTTCCAATGAAACGCCGGGGTTGGGGCAGAATGCCGCGAAAGAAAATTTCTACGGGCAATTTGCCGATAAAACAAACGGCATTTCCCTGTTGAAAAACGGTGCGAACGCCGATCAAAACGAGATCAACGCCGTGACCGGGGCGACCATTACTTCCACCGCTGTGACCCGCGCGGTCAATGCGGCAACGGAAGAATTTGAAAAAATAAGGAGTGTGGAAAATCATGGCGAATAAGTATGTCGGTTATTTTACCAACGGACTTGTCAAAGAAAATCCCACGCTTCGTTTGGTATTGGGCACTTGCCCGACACTGGCGGTCACCACGGCGGCGATCAACGGCATCGGGATGGGCCTTTCGGCAACGCTGGTTCTGGTTTGCTCGAATCTTGCTATTTCGCTCTTGCGCAATGTGATCCCCGATAAAGTGCGGATCCCCGCGTTTATCACGATTATTGCGGGCTTTGTCAGCGTGGTGCAGATGCTGGTAAAAGCGTTTTTGCCTTCCATTGATAAGGCGCTGGGCATTTATTTGCCGCTGATCGTGGTGAATTGCATTATTTTAGCGCGGGCGGAAATGTTTGCTTCTAAAAACAAGCCGCTGCCCAGTATTTTGGACGGACTGGGCATGGGCATCGGGTTCACGGCGGTACTGACGCTGATGGGGGCGATCCGCGAACTGTTCGGGGCGGGGAGCCTGTTTTCCTTCCCTGTCACGGCAAATTTCATCAGCCCGATGATCATTTTCCTTTTGCCTCCGGGGGGCTTTTTCGTGTTTGGAATGTTGGTGGCGGCTTCTAACGCGATCGCTAAGAAAAACGGGAAAAAGGCCGTGGAGAAAATGGGCTGTGAAAACTGCCCTGCCAAAGATTCCTGCGGGCAAGAGGAATGCGTAAAGGAGGAAACGGGCGATGAATAGTTTGACCGCGATTGCTTCGATTCTGTTAGCGGCGATTCTCACCAACAATATGGTGCTTTCCAAGTTTTTGGGAATCTGCCCGTTTTTAGGTGTTTCCAAAAAAACCAATACCGCGTTTTCGATGAGCGTGGCGGTTATTTTGGTCATGGTGGTTGCCACGGCTGTGACATGGCCGATCTATCACCTTGTTTTGGCTCCGAAGTATACATATCTTGAAACCATCGTGTTTATTTTGGTGATTGCGGCGATCGTGCAGTTGATCGAAATTGTTTTAAAACGGTATATCAAACCCGTGTATAACGCGCTGGGCATTTATTTGCCGCTGATTACCACCAACTGCGCGGTACTGGGCATTACGATGCTGAACATCACCAATGAACTGGGATTTGTGGAATCGCTTTTCAACGCGCTGGGCGCGGGCGTCGGTTTTATGCTGGCGATGCTGTTGTTTTCCGGCGTGCGGGAGCGGCTGGAAACCGCTGATATTCCCGAATTTATGAAAGGCTTGCCGATCACATTGGTGGCGGCGGCGCTGGTTTCGCTTTCCTTTTTGGGATTTGCGGGAATAGGAGGTTAAAACATGGAAATCTGGATTCCGGTTTTGATCGTAGGGTTGATCGGGTTGATCGCCGGCGTTGGGCTTTCGGTGGCTTCTAAAATCATGGCGGTGCCCGTAGATGAAAAACAGGAGAAAATTCGCGCCGCATTGCCCGGCGCCAACTGCGGTGCCTGCGGTTATTCCGGGTGTGACGGATATGCCGCCGCGGTCGCCGCGGGGGAAGCTGCACCCGATAAGTGCGCCCCGGGCGGCGCTCATGCCGCCGCGGAACTGGCGGAGATCCTCGGGGTGGAGGTGGTCAACGATCCGAAAATCGCCTTTATCGCTTGCAAAGGCAACGGGGAAGTGACCAAACTGAAATACAGTTACAGCGGCGTGCAGAGTTGTACCGCCGCCAACCTGATGCACGCGGGGCCGTTGGTTTGCTCGTTCGGGTGTATCGGCTTCGGGGATTGCGCGCGCGCATGTCCTTTCGGTGCCATCACGCTTGAAAACGGGCGCCCCCATGTTTCCGGGGAAGTTTGCGTGGGTTGCGGAAAATGTACAGCCGCTTGCCCGAAGGGATTGATTTCGCTGATTCCGAAAACCGCAAAAATGACGGTCGGGTGCAGTAACAAAGCCAAAGGCGCCCCCGTTGTGAAAGCCTGCGGAGTTTCTTGTATCGCCTGCCGTATGTGCGAAAAGGCGTGTGAATCGGGTGCGATCAAGGTGATCGACAATGTAGCGGTGATCGATCACGCGCTTTGCACCGGCTGCGGCAAATGCAAAGAAGCCTGTAAGCGCGGCGTGATCGCGGAAGCGTGAAATGGAAATTCTTTGGGAAGATGAGGAGATCATCGTTTGCGTCAAACCGGCGGGGGTGCTTTCCCAGGCAGGAGCGGCCGGAGAGGTCAGTATGATCACCTGCCTTGCGGAACATACCGGAGGGACGGTTTATCCCGTCCACCGGCTTGACCGGGAAACCGGCGGCGTGATGGTATATGCCAAAACGCAGTCGGCCGCGGCGGCGCTCAGTCGGCAGATCGCGGCGCGGGAGTTTGAAAAAGAATATCTGGCGTTGGTTCACGGGAAGGCGGCGCCGGAAGGTGAAATGCGGGATCTGCTTTTCAGGGATCGCGCAAAAAATAAGAGTTATGTGGTAACGCGGGCAAGGAACGGCGTGAGAGAAGCGCGGTTGACTTATCGTCTGTTACGGGAAATACCCGGCGGGGAAACGCCTCTTTCACTGGTGGCGGTTACTCTGTATACCGGGCGTACCCATCAGATCCGGGTGCAGTTTGCCCATCGGCAAATGCCCTTGCTGGGGGACAAAAAATATGGTGCGCGGGATCGGGAAACCGGGCTTTGCCTTTGGTCATACCGGCTTTGTTTTTTTCACCCGAAAACGGGTGAACGGCTTTCCTTTTGCGCCGCACCGCAAAATGCAATCAAAACTTTTTTAGGGAAGGACTTTCATGACAAAAATTGAGAAGTTAAGAAATGTCGCCATTATCGCGCATGTTGATCACGGTAAAACCACTTTGGTGGATCAACTGTTGAAACAAAGCGGAACATTCCGTGAGAATGAAACCGTAAATGAGCGGGTGATGGATTCAAACGACTTGGAAAGAGAACGCGGCATTACCATTCTTTCCAAAAATACCAGTGTGATCTATCGCGGGATCAAGATCAATATTATCGATACGCCCGGACACGCGGATTTCGGCGGGGAAGTGGAGCGCATTTTACAAATGGTAGACGGCGTTTTACTGCTGGTTGACGCGTTTGAAGGCTGTATGCCCCAAACACGCTTTGTGTTGAAAAAAGCGCTGGCACTCGGGAAAAAAGCGGTGGTGGTGGTGAATAAGATCGACCGCCCGATGGCGCGCCCCCACGAAGTGGTTGACGAGGTGTTGGATTTGTTTATCGAACTGGGAGCGGACGATGAGCAGATCGAGTTCCCGGTCATTTTCGCTTCGGGAAAGGACGGCTATGCCACCTATTCCCCGGAGGTGCCGGGCAAGGATATGCAGCCGCTATTCGATGAGATCGTAAAAGAAGTGGCGCCGCCGGAAGGAGATCCCGATGCGCCGCTGCAAATTCTTTTTTCCAATATTGAATATGACGATTATCTCGGCAGAATCGGCGTAGGGCGGGTGATCCGCGGCACGGTGAAAACCGGGCAGACCGTGGCGCTTTGCCATAAAGACGGAACTTCTTCTCAGGTGAAGATCGTCAAACTGTTTATGGTACAGGGGTTAAAGCGCACCGAGGTGGAAAGCGCGTCGGTCGGGGATATTATTCAGGTGGTAGGGATCGCGGACTTGGAAATCGGCGAAACCGCCTGCGCCCCCGATTGCGTGGAAGCACTGCCTTTTGTCAAGATTGATGAGCCGACGCTGGCGATGAATTTTATGGTCAACAATTCTCCCTTCGCGGGAAAGGACGGAAAGTTTGTCACTTCCCGCAATTTGCGTGACCGTCTCTTCCGGGAAGTGATGACCAATGTGAGCCTTCGCGTGGAGGAAACCGATTCTTCCGATACCTTCAAAGTGTCCGGCAGGGGAGAACTGCATCTTTCGATCCTGATCGAAACCATGCGCCGCCAGGGGTATGAATTTCAGGTTTCACCGCCCGAGGTGATCTATAAGCGGGGCGAGGGCGGTGAACTGCTGGAACCGATCGAATTGCTGATGATCGAAGTGCCGGAGGGATATGTCGGCACGGTGATGGAGCGGCTTGGAAGCCGCAAGGCGGAAATTCGCAATATGGGCACGCGCGAAGGCGGCGTTTCGCACCTGGAGTTTTTGATTCCGGCGCGCGGGTTGCTTGGATACCGTTCCCAGTTTTTGACCGATACCAACGGCAACGGCATCATGAACCATGTGTTTGACAGTTATCAGCCTTATAAAGGCGATCTGGATCAGCGCATCACCGGGTCGATCATTGCGCATGAAACGGGCGAGGCGACCGGTTACGGCCTGTTTAATACCCAAAGCAGGGGGCGATTGTTTATCGGCCCCGGCACCCCGGTTTACGAAGGCATGATTGTGGGGGAAAACCCGAAAAATGAGGACATTGTGTGCAATGTCTGCAAAAAGAAGCAAATGACCAATACCCGCGCCGCCGGCTCGGATGACGCGCTGCGTTTGGTGCCGTATACGCGGTTGAGTTTGGAGCAATCGCTCGAATTTATCAAGAACGACGAGTTGGTGGAGATCACACCGCACAACATCCGTTTGCGCAAACGCATTTTGAATAAAGAAGAGCGCATGAAGGCGGAGTTCAGGAAAAAAGCATGAAATATATTATGTTGGATCTCGAATGGGACAGCGCCTATTATCCGCCCGAAAAGCAATTTATCAATCAGATTTTGCAAATCGGCGCCGTGAAACTGAACGAGCGGTTGGAAATCATCGATACTTTTGAAGAAACGATACGCTCTGATTTCTCCAAGCGGGTGACCGGGCGTTTCGCCAAGTTGACCGGCATCACCAGCGAGATCATGCGAAACGGCATTCCGCTGCATGAGGCGGTAAAACGCTATAACGAATGGGCGGGCAAAGATACCATCACCATGACATGGAGCGATTCCGATCTCTATTCGATCAAGCGGAATGAAGAAATGCTGCTGCATGATCAACTGCATTTTGCGATCGAGCGGTATCTGGATTTACAAAAGTTTGTGCAGGGAGAAATGCGGCTGACCGGGTACACAGATAAAAATCAGATTTCCCTTGCGGGGGCGGCGGAATACTTCGGCATTGATACGGAGGATCTTGTGCTGCATACCGCGGGGGACGACAGCCGTCTTTCCGTCGCGTTGCTCAAACACTGTTATCAGCCCGAGCGATTCGCGGCGCTGGTGCGGGATACGGCCGATCCCGAGTTTTATAAGCGCCTGCGGTTCAAACCGTATCCGCTTTCGAATATCAAAGACCCTCTGATCCAAAAAGAAAAATTGATCTTTCAGTGCGATCGGTGCGGGCAAACCGCGGTGCGGTGCAATGCCTGGAAATATCACAATCGCTGGTTCGCGGCGAATTTCAAATGCCCCGCCTGCGGCAGAAAGTTTAACGGCAGAGTCAGTTTTATCAAGACATATGACAATGTGAAAGTGCGCCGGAAAATTTGTGAGTGCAAGCCGAAAAAACGCACGGTGGTGGAAAAACAGGATGATGTGCAATCTGTGCCCGAGAAGGTGTAACGCCGAACGGGGCGAAACGGAAAATCGAAACGGAATTTGCGGCGCACCGCTTTTGCCGAAAGTTGCAAGAGCGGCGCTGCATTTTTGGGAGGAACCGTGCATCAGCGGCACGCGCGGCTCCGGCACGGTGTTTTTCAGCGGTTGCCCGCTGCGGTGCGTATATTGCCAAAATGAAGAAATCTCCCACGGCGGAAAAGGAAAAACGATTTCTTATGAGCGGCTGGCGGAGATTTTCCGCGAACTGGAACAAGCGGGCGCACACAATCTCAATCTGGTAACGCCTACGCACTATGTGCCCGCGATCAAACGGGCATTGGATCTTTATCGCCCCGCCATCCCGGTGGTGTATAACGCAGGCGGTTACGAAAGCATGGAAGAACTGCGGTTGATCGAGCCGTATGTTGATATTTTTCTGTTGGATTTTAAGTATTGCTCGGCAGAGCGCGCGGCGCAGTATTCGAGCGCCGCGGATTACCCGGTGTATGCCAAAGCGGCGATCACATTTGCCGCCGAAAAAAGAAAAACCGTGATCGAAGGCGGATTGATGAAACGCGGCGTGATTGTGCGGCATTTATTGCTGCCGCAGGGCACGCGGGAAGCGATCGCCGTGTTTGATTGGGTGCGGGAGCATACGCCCGGCGTGTTTTTCAGCATCATGAGCCAATATCTTCCCTGCGGAAAAGCCGTGTCCATGCCGCCGATC
>CACXFE010000026.1 GCA_902766855.1 Oscillospiraceae bacterium
CGATAACGCTCCAAAAAGGCTTTGGCGTCTTCCTTGGCAAGATTGTCCGGCAAAGTGAGATCCTCGGTATATAATTCTTCAAAGAAATAGGAAAAATAGGCTTTGGCCTCGCTCCATTTGGCAAGGTCTTTTCGGGGTTTCGGTACATCCCGGTCGATCGAAAGCATGGCTTTGGTAAAGGCGGTATCCCGCAGGAGCAACGCATGGAAAGCAGGATCAAACTCCTCCGCCCAGGCCGTCAGCAAGGCAAAAACCTCGCCGCTGTTCAGGCGGGAAAGGTAGGTTTTGCTGACATCGTTGAGTTTATTTTCATCGAACAAAGCGCCCGAAACGCTCATTTTTTTCAAGTTGAATTTGAATTCCCGATAAGAACGATCCGGCTCGGCGCGGCGCCAGTCTTCAAAATCAGAGGCCGCCACCGTCATCAGGTATTCAATCACCGCTTCACTGACATAGCCTTGCTCGGCGAAGAAATGAACGGCTGCCTCCGGGTCTTTCCGCTTTGAAATTTTGCGTTTAGCGCCGTTATCCAGTTTCATGATCGGGGAAATATGCCCGTATTTCGGGGGCTTGAAGCCGAGCAGACGGAACAACTGCAAATGCTTTGGCACCGAAGAGATCCATTCGTCCCCGCGCAAAACATGGGTGGTGTGCATCAAATGATCGTCGATCGCGTGGGCGAAATGATAGGTGGGGATCCCGTCAGACTTCAAAAGAACAAAATCCTCGTCGTTTTCCGGCATTTCAATTTTGCCTTTGATCTGATCGTCAAACAGAATTTTGCGGCTTTCGTCCCCGGGAGAGCGCAAACGGATGACAAACGGTTTTCCGCTTTCGATTTGTTCTTTGGCTTCTTGATAGGTGATATTGCGGTGCTTTGCCCATTTGCCGTGATACCCTGTGCGTTCTTTCTGTTCTTCCTGTATTTTGCGTACCGCGTCTAACTCCTCCGCGGTGCAGAAACAGGGGTAGGCAAGCCCTTGACGAATCAGGTCTTTCACATAAGTCTGGTAGATTTCCGCACGCTCGCTTTGTTTGTACGGGCCGTAATCTCCGATCTGTTTACTGCCGTCAACAAAGCCTTCGTCGATCGTGATGCCGAAACGCGAAAGCCCTTCGATAATATCTTTCACGCCGTCTTCAATTTCACGCTTTTTGTCGGTATCCTCAATGCGGGTATAGAAAATCCCGCCGGAGGAAGTGGCGGTGATGCGGTTGACCAGCGCCGCAAAAAGCGTACCTAAATGCAAATAGCCGGTAGGGCTTGGCGCAATGCGGGTAACGCGTGCGCCTTCCGGCAAAACACGCGGGGGGTACAGCGCCTCGTAATCGGCGGGGGTTTTGTGAATGGAGGGCAGCAAAAGTTCTGCCATTTGTTCATTTTCGTTCATGCTCGTTCCTCAATCGTTGGTAAGTAATTTGTTTAATTCCCTCATAAAAGTATTGATGTCTTTGAATTGGCGGTAAACCGAGGCAAAGCGAACATAAGCCACTTCATCGATTTTTTTGAGTTTTTCCATCACCAATTCCCCGATTTTTTCACTGCTGACTTCCCGATCCAGCGAGTTTTGCAGCACCACTTCGATCTCGTCGATCATGGCGTCCAGCGTATCGATCGAAACCGGGCGCTTTTCACAGGCGCGCAGAAGCCCGGTCATCAATTTATCGCGGTTGAAGGTTTCGCGGGACTTGTCCTTCTTGATCACGATAATCGGGAGGCTTTCGATGATTTCATAGGTGGTAAAGCGTTTCCCGCAATTTAAGCATTCGCGCCTTCTTCTGATGCGTTGTCCTTCATCGGTAGGGCGCGAATCAATTACTTTACTTTCTTCATAACTGCAAAAAGGGCATTTCATACTATCACCAGTTTCCTTTTTTTGAATAGATACCATCATTATACAATATCTTGTGCAAAAATACAAGCGTTATTTCAACACCGTTTTTGTTAGAAAAAATATGCAAAAAAATTGCCGGAAATGCTTGCCTTTCTTTTCAATATGATATATAATAATAAAGTATGTAATTGTAGGAGTTGAAAAGGTTGGATATCAGGCTCGGCGATCGGCTGATCATGAAAAAAACGCATCCCTGCGGTTCGAATGAATTTCTTGTTTTGCGGGTGGGGATGGATTTTCGCCTGCGTTGCGGCGGGTGCGGCCATGAAATCATGATCCCGCGGGTAAAAGCGGAAAAAGCGTTAAAAAAGATCGTCCGTGAAGAAGGCCCGGTACCGGCCGATGGGGGAAACCATGTTTGAAAAATTAGACGCGGTGGAGAACCGCTATGAGCAAATCGCGGTGGAACTTTCCCGCCCGGAAACCGCTTCGGATAACGAGTTATTTAAAAAACTGATGCGGGAACACAGCGAATTAACGCCGATCGTGGAAAAATACCGCGAATGGAAAGCGGCCAAAGCCGCCGAAGCGGAATCGCTGGAAATTTTGGGCGACACGGGCGGCGACCGGGAATTAAAAGAACTGGCAGAAGAACAACTGACCGAATCGAAAAAACAAGCGCTCTTATTGGCGGAGGAATTGAAAGTCCTGCTCCTCCCGAAAGACCCGAATGACGAGAAAAATGTGATCGTGGAAATTCGCGCCGGCGCCGGCGGGGAAGAAGCCGCTTTGTTTGCCGGCTCGCTTTATCGGATGTATACGATGTACGCGGAATCGAAACACTATCATCTCGAAGTGATCAGCGCAAATGAAACCGAACTCGGCGGATTTAAGGAAATCGTTTTTATGATCGAAGGCGCGGGGGCGTATTCCCGTTTGAAATACGAAAGCGGCGTTCACCGGGTACAGCGTGTGCCCGATACCGAAACACAAGGGCGCATCCACACTTCCACCGTTACGGTTGCGGTGCTGCCGGAAGCGGAAGAAGTAGAGTTGGAGATCAACCCGGCCGATTTGAAGATCGACACTTTCCGTTCCTCGGGCGCGGGCGGTCAGCATATCAACAAGACATCTTCCGCAATCCGCGTCACCCATTTACCGACGGGGACGGTGGTAGAATGCCAGGACGAGCGAAGCCAATATAAAAACAAGGATAAAGCATTAAAAATCCTTCGCTCCCGTTTGCTTGACGCGGCTCGACGCGAGCATGATGAAGCCATTTCGTCCGACCGGCGGAATCAGGTCGGCACGGGGGACAGAAGCGAGCGTATTCGCACCTACAATTTCCCGCAAGGCAGGGTAACGGATCACCGCATCGGTCTCACACTTTATAAACTGGACGGGGTATTAAGCGGCGATCTGGATGAGATTATTGACGCGCTGATCACCTATTATCGCACCGAGGCGATCAAGGCGGAGCAGGAAGGATCATAATGCAAACCAAACGATTACGAACCGATCCGATTCATTTGAAAGAAACGGTTGCAACGGCCGCCGCGATTTTGAAAGCCGGGGGCACCGTTGCGATCCCCACGGAAACGGTATACGGATTAGCGGCTTCCGCTTATGATGAAAAGGCGGTCAAAAAAGTGTTTACCGCCAAAGGCCGCCCGCAGGACAATCCGTTGATCGTGCATATTGCGGATTTTTCCGAATTGGATCTGATCGCGCGGGATATTCCGGCGGCGGCGCGCCGCTGTGCGGAGGCTTTCTGGCCGGGACCTTTCACGATGGTGTTAAAGCGGGGCGACAGGATCCCCCCTTCGGTTTCCGCAGGGCTTGATACCGTGGCGGTACGCATGCCGGACAATCCGGTAGCAAGGGCTATTATTTCTGCCAGCGGATTGCCTTTGGCGGCGCCATCCGCCAATCTTTCCGGCAAACCGAGCCCTACCAAGGCCGCCACCGTGATCGAGGATCTTGACGGGAAGATCGATGCGGTTGTACAAGCGGGTGATTGCACGGTCGGGGTGGAATCCACGGTGATTTCATTTTGCACCGATCCCCCGCGGCTTTTACGGCCGGGCGCCGTTACCCCGGCGGATCTGCACGAACTGGTGCCGGATCTTGTGATCGACCGGGCGGTTTTAGCAGAGCCGGAGGCCGGCGAAAAGGTGGCTTCTCCCGGGATGAAATATAAACATTACGCGCCGAATACCGAAACCGTTCTGGTGAAAGGCGGCAGTGCCGCGTTTGCGGCGTATGTCAATGCGATCCCCGATTGCGCCGCGGTCTGTTTTGAAGAAGAAACCGAACAAATCAAGGTGCCGAAGTTATGTTACGGCAGTGAGAAAGACGCGGCCACCCTGGCACAAGGCGTGTTTTCGGCTCTTCGCTTGGCGGACGGGCTTTCGGTTAAACGCATTTATGTACACGCGCCTTCTACGGAAGGGATCGGGCTTGCGGTATACAACCGTCTGTTGCGGGCGGCGGCGTTTCGGGTGGTGACGGTATGAGCAAAGTGATCGGGCTGACGGGGCCGACCGGCTCCGGCAAAAGCACCCTTTCCGCGGTGGCGGAAGCCTGCGGCTTCCGGGTACTGAACTGCGATCTGATCGCGCGGCGCGCCGTAGAACCCGGGATGCCCGGGCTTGCGGCGGTGACGGCGGCATTCGGGCAGGATATTTTAGAGAAAGACGGACGGTTAAACCGCAAAGCGTTGGCGGCAAAAGCGTTTTCTTCTCCCGAACAAACCGAGCGGTTGAACCGCACACTGCTGCCGCATATTGTGCGGATGGTGAAAGCGGAAGCCGTGGGGCAGGATACCTTGCTTGACGCGCCGACGCTGTTTGAAAGCGGGATCGACCGGATGTGTCAAACCACGATCGCGCTTTTGGCAAAGGAAGAAATCCGTTTGCACCGCATTATGCTGCGGGACGGGCTTTCCGAAGAGGAAGCATTGCTTCGTGTCCGCGCCGGAAAACCCGATGCGTATTATATTGAGCGGGCGGATCATATTTTATTCAATAACGGCAATCTTGCCGTTTTACAAAAACAATTCCGGCAAATCATTGCCGAATAGGAGGAACCAAATCATGTCACAATCAAGTTCGGAAGCATTAAAAGAAAAACTGTTCTATCAGCCGAAAAACGGGCGTTTAACGGCGGA
>CACXFE010000027.1 GCA_902766855.1 Oscillospiraceae bacterium
AAGCGAGGCTGTATCGTATGGCAAAGCCTCCTTTTTATCGTTGCAATCATTGTATCATGAGATCCTTTTTTTGTCAAGAAAACACGGCCTTCAAAAGCGGTTTTGATACAAAACAAAATCATTTGTTATATAAATTGGCGATCAATAGAAAAATCTATATAACAGAGTTTACAGGAAGGCCTTTTTTTGATACAATAGAAGGCAGGGAGTTTCCTGTGTTTTTTGTAAACGGACAACCGTGTAACAATGGCGCGTATCGTATAAAAGCACCGGCCTGTTGCTTTGTAAACACGCTTCTCATATGCGGGGAAAGCGGTTTTGCCGATGCGGCGAGGATGCGGGATATTTTTTGAAAGAAGGAATGGTATGTTTCAAAAAGCAAAATGGATCTGGCAAGCCACGGAAGAAAATGATACTTATGTTGATTTTTTTACTTCCTGTGATCTTTTAAAACCACAGGGAGTGAAAATGAGGATCGCGGCGGATTCGGATTATGCACTCTATATCAACGGACAATATGCCGCCAGCGGGCAATATCAGGATTATCCGTGGAATCGCGCGTATGACGAAATGGATATTTCCGAATTTTTGAAAGACGGCCCCAATACTTTTGAGATAACGGTTTGGTATATCGGGGAGTCGAGCAGTAACTATTGCCACGGCGAGGCGGGATTGATTTTTGAAATCGAAGCGGGCGGAGAAATTCTGCTTGCCTCCGATCGGCGTGTACTTTGCCGCAAAAGTGATCGGTATGTTTCCGGCAGGAAGCAGAGCATCACCCCGCAACTCGGCTATGGTTTTTGCCTGGATATGAGAAAGGAAAATTCGCCCGAACAGGCTTCGGAAAGCCGAGAAAAGCCTGAGATGCCGTTTCCCGTGCATCAGCGTGAAAATAAAAAATTGGTGATCATGGACCGTATCATTCCCGAAATTGTGGGGCAGGGGACTTTTCGATACAATCAAAAAGAGGAGACGGATGGTGCAAAAATGCAACGCGCGTTTCTTTCTTTTAGCCTACTTACCGAAATCGGAAAAAAAGAGGGCAACAGTTGGTCTTTTTCCGCCGAGGAAGGTGGCCTGTATCTGATCTTTGATCTGCAAAAGGAAACTGCCGGATTTCTTGATTTTGATATCGAAACGGATAAAGAATGTATGGCTTTGGTCGGTTGGGGCGAGCATCTGCGCGACGGACGATGCCGGACGGAAATTGCTTTCCGGGATTATTCTTCTGCCCTGCGGCTGAAAAAAGGACGGAACGCTTTTATGCCGCCGTTCCGCCGCTTGGGCTGCCGGTATTTGCAACTTTTTCTTGAAACGGATCATGTGAAGATTCATTATTTCGGTATTCGGCCGACCGAATATCCTTTGCAAGTTTTGCCGTTTGCAAGCGGGAATCCCCTGCGGGACGCTATTTATGATGCTTCGGTCAACACTTTGCGGCTTTGTATGCACGAGCATTATGAGGATTGCCCGTGGCGGGAACAATCGTTTTATACGCTGGATTCTTACAGTCAGATGCTTTTCGGATATGAGGCGTTTGGGGAGATTGCATTTCCGCGTTCCGCCCTGCGCTTGCTTGCGGCGGGCATCCGGGAGGATGGATTGCTTCCCATTACCGCACCGACGGATTGGAAACTGAACATTCCGATCTTCTCCCTGATCTTTGTATTTCAGGTATGGAGTTATTTTGAACATTCAGGCGACAGGGAAACGGTGGAGCATTGTTTCCCTGCGATGGAAACCATTATCAACACCTTTATATCCCGCATGGATGAAAAAGGATTGGTGCCGAATTTTGAGGGTGAAACCTATTGGAATTTTTACGAATGGCAGCCATATCTTGACGGCGGAACTTATCAGGATATCAAGTATGATTTATGTATCAACGCAGTGCTTTCTTATGTGCTGGAAACATGGATTCAAATTTGCCGCTTGCTCAAAACGCCCGATGAACAATATGTCACTTGTCGGGAGCGGCTGAACGAAACCATCCGGAGAGAGTTTTTTGATACGAAAACGGGGCTGTTTCGTTTGTGCCTGTTGCATGATGCGGACAAAATTTCGGTGCTTGGCAACGCATGGTGTGTGCTTTGCGGCGCGGCGGACGGGCTTGACAACACGGCGATCGAATTGCTTTTAAAAGAAAACGGCGAAGGGGCGATCAAAGGGATTCCCGCAACCCTTGCGATGTGCTTTTACCGCTACGAGGCACTGTTGAAATTGAATGCCGAAAAGTACCGGGATTGGATTTTAACGGATATAGATCAAACATATCTGTATATGTTGCAAAACGGCGCGACAAGTTTTTGGGAAACCATCAAAGGAGAGGCGGATTTTGAAAATGCCGGATCGCTTTGCCATGGTTGGAGCGCCTTGCCGATCTATTACTATCGGAAATTCGGGATAACAAACAAATGATTTGCGCAGGTCGGTATGTGGGAAATAAGGCGGTTTCTTTTGCTCGAATATCAGGGGTGATACCATTCTTTGGCGACGAGAGGGAATTTTCTTGCCGACACTTTGGCAATACAAAATCCATAAAATGGTATTGACCGCCGCGAAAAAAAGTGTATAATAATGGTAAGCATAGCACTCTAATCCAAACCCGATTTTAGCGGCGGATTTTTGTGCTTTGCTTGCGTTAAAATACTCGGAAATCCGACAGGATTTTCTGCGCTTTTGCCTTACATAATCCAAAAATCCGTTTTCGATAAAATTCTGTGACCGAAATCGAGCGTGTTTTCGAGCAGAATTTTGTGCGGAGGACGAGATAGGGCTGTCGCCCTATAAGGACGACAAGCAACAATCATGCCGAAAACACGC
>CACXFE010000028.1 GCA_902766855.1 Oscillospiraceae bacterium
GCGGTCGGCAAACAATTCCGGCACCTTGCGGGAAAGTATCTGCGCCGGCTCCGCCAAGGCTTCCACCCCTTTGATCATGCCGAACACCATCACCGCTCCCCCGGCGCAAAACAGAATTATCACCAATCCCACCGCAAAAACCGACCGCTTGATCCCGCTTTTTCCGGCAAGAAAACATGCGGGTTTTTGCACCGTCCACGCCATCAGGCCGCCCACCAGAAAAGGAGTGAGATACCATAACAGAAACCGGCAAATCAGCGCCGTTCCCACCCAAACGGTCAAGAAATACGCCGTCTTGATCAGAAATGCTCCTTTTGCCTGCTCTTCCAAAGATAACACCCTCGATTTTATAAAAATTATGAAAACTGACAATTCTCGCCGAATCTTTCATTTTTTTGTTGCTTTACCGCCGAAAATGTACTATAATGAAAAACAACCGTTCGTGTGTGGAGGACAGATATGAAAGAAAAACAGTATTTTCTGATTGATTCCGATATCCTGCCGCCGGTGTTTCAGAATGTGATTTTCGCCAAGGAACTGCTTGCCTCCGGCGAAGTGAGCAGTGCGGCGGCCGCGGCAAAACGCGCGGGTATTTCGCGCAGTGCCTTTTATAAGTATAAGGATTTCGTCTTCAAATATACTCCTGCCGGCGGCAATATCATCAGTTTAAATGCGCTTTTGTCTGACCGGGCGGGTGTTTTTTCCGCATTGACCGCCGCTTTGTATGACAGCGGCGCCAATATCGTAACGATTTCGCAGGGAGTGCCGGAGAACGGCCGTGCCAACGCTTCTTTAACCGTGGAATTTGACGGGAATCAAGAAGTTCTGCTTAATCGTTTACTGCGGATCGAAGGCGTTTGTTCCGTGAAAATCATCAAGGGAGGCCGAGTATGATTCAGGTTGCAATTTTAGGGCATGGAGTAGTCGGTTCAGGGGTGGCGGAAATCCTGATCCACCACGGCGAGCGGGCGCAAAGAGCCGTGAAAACCGATCTCAATATCAAATACATTTTAGATTTGCGGGAATTTGATCACTTGCCTTATCGGGAAAAGTTCACCAAAGATTTCGAACAGATCGTAAACGATCCCGAAGTGCGGGTGGTGGCGGAAGTCATGGGCGGGCTTCACCCGGCTTATGATTTTGTGAAACGCTGTTTGCTGGCGGGCAAAAGCGTGGTCACCTCCAACAAAGAATTGGTGGCCGCAAAAGGGGCGGAATTGATCCGCATCGCGGCGCAGAAAAATGTCAATTTCCTGTTCGAAGCCAGTGTGGGCGGCGGAATCCCCATTCTTCGCCCGATGGTGCAATGTTTAGCCGCGAACGACATTACCGAGGTATGCGGCATTTTAAACGGAACCACTAACTTCATTTTAAATAAAATGGTAGTAGAGAATATGGATTTTGACAAGGCTTTGCAGTTAGCCCAGCAAAACGGATACGCTGAAAAAGACCCGACTGCCGACATTGAGGGGCATGACGCTTGCCGCAAGATCTGTATTTTGGCCACGCTGGCATTCGGAAGGCATGTTTTTCCCGAACAAGTGGACACCCACGGGATTGCGAGCGTCACCAAAGAAGACGCGGAAGCCGCGGATCGGTTCGGCTTTGCGCTGAAACTCATCGGGCGGGCAGCTAAACTGCCGGACGGAACGATCACCGCTTCGGTACGCCCCACTTTTGTCAGCCGGGAGCGCATTTTATCCGGGGTTGACGGGGTATTCAACGCCGTATCGGTGACCGGGGATGAAACCGGCGAAGTTCTGTTTTACGGGAAAGGCGCAGGCAAAGAAGCCACCGCCAGTGCCGTTGTAGCGGATATCTTCGATTGTGTCAAGCATTTAGACAGCCGCAAATATCTCTTCTGGGAAGAAGGATACGAAGGCTATGTCAATAATCAAACCGATGAGGAAGGCCAGTGGTATGTCCGTGCTTCTTCCCCGCGTTACAGCGATCTCCTCGCCCGGTTTGAAGAGCAATTCGGCAACGCTCCCACCGTTTTTAAAAACGAGTATCGGGGCGAAATCGAATGGTTGACCGCCCGCGAAAAAGCGAGCGTGATCCGTGAAAAACTCGCGTCTTTACAAGATATTTCCACTGTCAAAATATTCGATACCATGTTTTAGGGGGCATATCAATGGCAATCATTGTAAAAAAATTCGGCGGTTCGTCGGTTGCGGATGCACAACGCGTGCAGCATGTGGCGGATACCATTATTGAAGATTATCAAAAGGGGAACGATGTGATCGTGGTGGTTTCCGCGCAAGGCGACACAACCGACGATCTGATTGAAAAAGCAAAAGAGATCAATCCGGACGGCGGTTCCAAGCGGGAACTGGATATGCTGTTGGCGGCCGGCGAACAAATTTCCATCGCCTTGCTTGCCATGGCTATTGAAAAGAAGGGGTTCCCCGTTATTTCCCTGCTTGGGTGGCAGGCCGGCTTTGAAACCGATTCCCATCACGGCATTGCCCGGATCAAACGGGTCAATACCGAGCGGCTTCGCAACGAAATCGCCAAAAAGAACATCGTCATCGTAGCGGGCTTTCAAGGGATCAACAAATACGATGATGTCACCACCCTCGGGCGGGGCGGTTCCGATACCAGCGCCGTGGCGATTGCGGCGGCAATGAAAGCGGATGTCTGCCAGATTTATACCGATGTAGACGGCGTGTATACCGCCGATCCGCGCAAAGTGGAAACCGCGCGAAAAATGGACGAGATCACATATGACGAGATGCTGGAACTGGCAACGCTCGGTGCGCAGGTACTCAACAACCGCTCGGTTGAGATGGCCAAAAAGTATAATGTGGAACTTGAAGTGCTTTCAAGTTTGGAAAATAAGCCCGGAACGATCGTAAAGGAGATAGTGAAAATGGAAAAAACTTTAATCAGAGGCGTAGCGAAAGATACCAATGTGGCAAGCATTTCAGTTGTCGGCCTGGCAGACAAACCGGGCACGGCATTTAAGATTTTCAATAAGTTGGCACAGCATAAAATCAATGTGGATATTATTCTGCAATCGGTTGGCCGCAGCGGTACCAAAGATATTACTTTCACCGTCCCGAAAGATATGGGCAAAATCGCGGTAGACGCCTTGACCGCTATGAAAGATTCCTTAAAATACGAATCGGTTTCGGTGGATGAATCGGTTGCCAAAGTATCCATTGTGGGCGCGGGCATGGAAAGCCACCCGGGTGTGGCTGCCAAAATGTTTGAAGCCCTGTATGATGCTTCGATCAATATTCAAATGATTTCCACCAGTGAAATCAAAATTTCGGTTTTGCTTTCAGCGGATGATGCCGACCGGGCGGTTCGCGCGGTGCATGACGCGTTTATTGATTAAGTTTTTCTCTCTTTGAATATCAAAAAGAAATAACCCCTTTTGGGCACACGCTGTAAGCGGGCGCGCCAAAGGGGTTTTTACTTTACTCTGCCCAACGATCGCAGGCATCAACAAAGGGACTGCCGTATTTTCGGCAGCCCCTTGCAGATTATGCCCAAGGATTGGCTGATTGCGGAACGCGAATATCCAAAAACAGCGATGAATACTCCCACAGGAACCATTCATCGGTGGAAGGCTTATGCCGCAAAGTGACCGGGCGCGGAGAATCCGCACCGCCGGAAACCATATACAGCGTGATCATATCCGCCTGATCTCGGCTGTTGGATTGTTCCTTGATCGTAAGAGTATACGGCTCGGAAGGCTGATAATCATTTTCCGGCGTTGCCCCGTCAAAATAAGAGCGGGGTTTGTAGTCTTTCCCGTCCATAAAACGGTCGCGCATGAATTGCAGATCGGTTGTGGAAAGGGGTCTTGGCCCCCTCAATACATTCAGCATTTCCGCCGCCGCTTCCTTATCCTGCTGATACACACAAAGCGCCGCCACAGCAAAAGCCGCTACGGAATAAGGATTTTTCAGTGAAAATTCAGGGGCAGTTTGCATCGCCGCGGCGGTAGCGGGAATATCGGAAAAAGTGAATTTTTCCGTTTTCGCACTGGCAGAAGCCACGGCGTTATTGACCGCCTGCGCCGCTTTATTTTTTAACTGATCAAAAAATGCCATGTTCGAACTCTCCTTTATTGCAGAAAATTATTTGACATCTTTCTCATCAAAGGGATCGCCGCATTCAGGGCAGAATTTTGGGGGATGCGCAGGGTCTTCCGGCTCCCATCCGCATTTATCGCACCGATAAAGCGGGGCGCCTTCCGGCTTTTTAGCGCCGCAGTTCTGGCAGAATTTGCCGCCGTTCACCATGCCGCAGGTCGGGCAAGTCCAACCCTTTTCCTCGGGTTTCGGGCTGCCGCACTCCGGACAGAATTTGCCCGTGGCCGTTGCACCGCAAGAGCATTTCCAGCCGTTTGCCGCCCCTGCGCCGGCAGGTGCTTGCGGTTGCTGCGACTGTTGTTGCTGTTGTTGCTGACCCATGGCATACAGGTTTTGCACATTTGCGGCATTGCCGGCGTTCATTGCCATCCCCATGCCGAGGAAGCCGGTCATCGCGCCGCCTTCATTCGAGGCCGCCGCACGCATAGCATCCGCCTGTGCGCCGGTAATGGTGGCCGCCGCCATGGTAGGATCGCGCAAAATCGCCGTGCGCTGTGCCTGTTTGATAAGTTCCGCGTCTTCATCCGGCAAGGTAACACTGCCGAGCGCCACCGAAACCACCTGAATCCCGCGCAGTTCCTGCCATTTGGCGGAGAGCGCCTCATTCATCGCGTTTTCCAACTCTGTATTATGCTGTATGATTTGATTGGGGCGCAACTGCAAATCGGAAAGTCTGCCGAAAGCGGGTTGCAACGCACTGATAAACTCGGTTTTTAACTGTCCGTCGATCTGTTCGCGGGTGTATTCCTCGCTGACATTGCCGCACACATTGGTGTAGAACAAGAGCGGATCGCTGACTTTATACGAATAAACGCCGGAAGCGCGAACCGAAACATCAATATCCAAGCCGATTTTCTGATCTACCACACGGAACGGGACGGGATTGGGCGTGCCGAATTTATTATCGATCAATTCTTTGGTGTTGAAATAATAGACACGCTGATCCTTCCCGGTATCGCCGCCGTAAGTAAAACGCTTGCCGACGGTTTTAAAAGTATTTAAAATGGATTGGCCGAGGGAGCCGGTGAAAATGCTCGGCTCGGTCGAAGTATTGTATGTAAATTCACCCGGCTCGGCACAGACCTCTACGATCTTTCCTTGCTCCACAATGATCATACACTGACCGTCCGCAACGGCGATCCCGCTGCCGTTTGAAATGATATTATCGTTCCCTCTTGTGTTGGAAGAACGCCCTGTGATACGCTTTTGTCCTTTCGTCATAATCACATTCGCGGGCATGGATTCGCAATAGAAAAATTCTTTCCATTGATCAGCCAAAGTGCCGCCGAGAGCGCCTACCGCCGCTTTGATAAGTCCCATGGATAGTTTCCCCTTTCATTTGAACAAATATGATAATTTTATTATAATAGCCGGGCAAAAATCTGTCAAGAAAAAACTGTTTGATTTTCTCCGCTGTATATGGTATTCTGTTTTCAGAGTAAGGAGTGATGAAGCGTGTTCGGCAAAAAGCAGGCTGTTTTAAACGGAAATTGGGAAGAACGCGGCGTGATCGGGACCCGCATAGAAATCGAAGGAAATCACCTTACGGTTTTGTGGCAAGGCGCACCCGTGCTTGAAACTGTTTTTCAAACTGAAACCGCGGAGAATGGCGCCGTTGTTTTGTTGCCGAAGAAGCGCGGTTTGCGGTATCAAACCGCTGACAGCGACTATGCTTCTGTGGTTTCCCTGCGGTATGAAGAAGACCGCCTTCACTTTATCAAAGATTTTCCCATTACCGGCCCAAGCGAAGAGGTGTTGGAAAAAACCGAAAATTCCCGCTATGGCCATTACACGGTGGAAGATAAAAAAATGCTACCCATTCTGCAAGGAGATTGGGCAGATGAAAACGGGTATTTTAAACTGCGTTTTTCCAAAGACACTTTAACCGTACAAGATCGAAAAATCAAAATCCATGTTTTAAAAAGCAAAAGCGATTCTCCAACGCAAAGTCGGTACCTCATCGCTGACGCTGATCCCTCGCGGCATGAGATTCCCCCGTTCTTTTCCATTGAACTGGAAGGCGGCGTTCTTACCGGGCGGATCATGATTTTCGACGCACCGGCGGAAACGGTCATTCTGAAAAAGCAATAAGCGGCTATCCCAACACCGAATCAATCAGTTGATAGTACACTTCTTCCCCTTCATAATAACGGTCAAACACGCCGGTGACCGTAACGGTTTCGCCCACGCCGGGGTAATCTTCCGGCCGATAACTGTCTTTCAGCAAAAATTCGATCCCCTGGGAGCAACAAGCGGTTGCATCGGCAATGATGCATGCATAGTAGGTGCGTCCCTCTCCGTCAAAAGTGGCGACACTGCCGCTCATCTTCACGGTTTTTCCGAGATAGTTTTCAGGATTGGAAACCATGTTATACACTTCGGAATATACCATGGTACTGCTGAGAACCGTAAGGTCAATATCTGTTTTGCCCGCTTCGGCGGGCTTTTTTGTTTCAGCGGTTTCCGCCACTTTGCCGCATGCCGCGGTCAAAAGCGCCAACATCACGATCAACCATACCGAAAACAGTTTTTTCATGCTAAACGCCTCCTTAAAAGCCAACCACAAAGTGTAAACAATATAAAAGCGGTAATATCCACCGCCACAATGGTAGAGCCGACCGGCGTGCCGTATAAAATCGAAAGCAGAATGCCGATCAACGCGCAAACCACGGAAACAATGGCGGAACAAACCGTAACCGAGCGAAAACTTTTAAATACCCGCATCGCGGAAAGTGCCGGGAAGATCACCAAAGCCGAAATCAGCAAAGATCCCACCAGGTTCATTGCCAGTACAATGATCACCGCGATGATCACCGCGATCAGCAAGTTATACACCTGTGCTTTGGTGCCGGTGGCTCTGGCAAAATCCTCATCAAATGTAACCGAAAAGATTTTATGATAAAAGAAAAGGAAGAAGATCGCCACCACAACCGAGAGCGCTCCGCAAAGCCACACTTCGGTTTTCGTGAGTGTTAAAATGGAGGTGGAACCGAACAAAGTGGAGCAGACATCCCCGGATAAATTGCTGGATTTCGCAAACAAATTCATCAGCAGATACCCGATCGCCAACGCCCCTACCGAGATCATGGCAACCGCCGCATCCCCTTTGATCTTGGTGTTCTGCCCCGTACGAAGCAGTAAAACCGCGCAAACCACTGTCACTGCCAACACCAGCGGCATTTCATTGGTCAGATTGATGACCGCTGCGATCGCCATCGCGCCGAACGCCACATGTGAAAGCCCATCCCCGATAAAGGAAAAACGCTTTAATACCAGCGTTACACCGAACAATGAGGAGCAAAGCGCAATCAAAACCCCCACAATCAGCGCGTACCGCACAAAGGGAAAAGAAAAATACAATCCTAATTTTTCTAACATGATTCCGTTCCTCCCGGCTTTGCCCCGATCGCCGCCTGCTTTGCAAGATATTCTTCGGTGGTGCCGAAAAACAAATCGCCGCCGATGTGCAGGATATGGTCGGCATATCGTACCGCCGCTTCAATATCGTGCGAGATCATCACAATGGTGATCCCGTCCCGTTTATGGATGGTATCAATCAATTCATACATTTCGGCCGTCACTTTCGGATCCAACCCCGAAACCGGCTCATCCAGCAACAGCATTTTCCCCGTTGCACATAACGCGCGCGCCAGCAAAACCCTTTGTTGCTGCCCGCCCGAAAGTTCCCGGTAACACCGTTTCACCAGTGGCGTGATGCCCATTTTTTCAATATTTTCCAACGCCAGTGCTTTATCCGCTTTGGAATAAAACGGGCGAAGCCCCTGCCTGCCCTGGCAACCCGAAAGTACAATTTCAAAAACCGATGCCGGAAAATCCCTCTGCACCGCCGTTTGCTGCGGCAAATAACCGATTTGCGAAGGCTTTAATCCGTCCCCGAAGGTAACGGTGCCGGATGACGGCGATTTTAGTCCGAGCAGCGTGCGCATCAGCGTGCTTTTGCCCGAACCGTTTTCCCCGATAATACAGCAGTATTCCCCCGCTTCCAGCCGAAAACTCAAATCCCGCAGGATCAGGTTACCGTCATACCCGAGGCTGACCCGGTCGCATATGATCTGTGACATGATGATTCCTTTCTCAATTTGCAATTCTTTTGCAAATTAGTATATCATGTTTGCCCGCTTCCGTCAAGGTCTTTCTGCAAAATCAGATGGGATCTTGCGATTTTCGCCCCCCCAAACAGTTCCTGCACGCCCCGCAAGAAGAAACAAACCGCCGCATCGGAGCGGTCACGCAATCACCGCGTTTCACAACGCGGGCGCGACAGCACGATACGGCGGTCTTTTTTTGATTATTCCGCAGCGGCTTCCCCTGCTGCTGCCGGCTCGGCGGCAGTAGTGTTATCGCCGGTGGCGGGCTCTTCATCATAGGCAGCGGGGTTGATTTCCTCGCAACGCATTCCCGTTCCCGCGGGAACCAGTTTACCGATGATGACATTCTCTTTCAACCCGAAGAGCGGGTCAACCTTGCCTTTGATCGCAGCCTCGGTCAGTACGCGCGTGGTTTCCTGGAAGGAAGCGGCGGAAAGGAACGATTCGGTCGCCAAAGAGGCCTTGGTGATCCCCAACAGCGTTGCCTGATAGGTCGCTTTGGTGAGTCCTTCTTCACCGGCGTCGATCCGCGCCTGCACGCGTGCGTTTTCATCCGCAATCTCTTTATATTCGTAACTGACATTTTGCAGCAACTCGGTCGAACCCGGGTCGATCACGCGGAGTTTCCGCATCATTTGACGAACGATCACTTCAATATGCTTATCGTTGATATCAACACCCTGGGTACGGTAAGCGTTCTGGATTTCCGCGATGATATATTCCTCAACGGCTTCCGGCCCCTGCGCTTCCAAAATATCCTGCGGATACTTCGCGCCGGGAATCAACATATCGCCCGCTTTTACGGTATCCCCGTCTTTCACCAGGCAACGGATCCCATACGGAACCACTACTTTTTCCTCGGTCTTCAATTCATCGTTGGTGATGATGACCACATTGCTCTTTTTCTCTTCGGCAATGCGGACCGTCCCGTCTATCTTCGCGATCAGCGCACAGCGTTTCGGCCTTCTGGCTTCAAACAGTTCTTCAACACGGGGCAGACCCTGTGTAATATCTTCCGTGCTGGCAATACCGCCGGTATGGAAGGTACGCATCGTCAACTGCGTGCCGGGCTCCCCGATCGACTGCGCCGCCACGATTCCGACGGCTTCCCCGATGGTAACCGGTTTTGCGGTGGCCAGGTTTTTCCCGTAGCATTTGCGGCAAACGCCGTGATGGCTGTGGCAGGTCAATACCGAGCGGATCTGAATGGAAGTGATCCCGGCGTCTACAATGGCTTTGGCGCCATCGCCGGTGATCATATCTTCTTTATTCCAAATCACTTCCCCGGTTTCGGGATGGATCGCATCCTCCAAGAGGTAACGGCCTTCCAACCGTTCTTCCAGCGGTTCGAGAATGTGGTTTCCGTCTTTAATATCCGAGATCGGCAATCCTTCTTCGCTGCCGCAATCATCTTCCCGGACGATCACATCCTGCGCCACATCGACCAAACGGCGGGTCAAATAACCCGAGTCGGCCGTACGCAACGCGGTATCCGCCAATCCTTTCCGGGCGCCACGGGAAGAAATGAAGTACTCCAACACATTCAAGCCTTCACGATAGTTCGCACGGATCGGAACTTCAATAACTTTACCGGCGGTATTGGCGATCAGACCGCGCATTCCCGCCAACTGGCGAATCTGACTCATAGAACCACGGGCACCGGAATCCGCCATCATAAAGATGGGGTTGAATTCATCCAGGTTGCCTTTCAATGCGTCGGCAACATCTTCGGTGGCTTTATTCCAGATTTCAATGACATGGCGGCTGCGCTCATCGTTGCTGATCAAACCGCGGCGATAATCCCGCGTGACCAGGTCGATCTGCTTTTCCGCCTCCGCCATGATTTCCTTTTTGGCGGGCGGAATCACCGCGTCGATAACCGCAACGGTAATCGCGCCTTTGGTGGAATACTTAAAGCCGGTTGCTTTGATCTTATCCAACACCAAAGAAGACTCGCTGGTGCCGTGCAGCGTAATACATTTGTCAATGATTTTCCCGAGTTGCTTTTTGCCGACTTTGTTTTGGATCACATCCTCATTGCTTTCAATCATGTTGGTAACATGATCTTTTACATGGAATGTCCACTCCAAATCAAAGGCATGAGCGGGATCTTTTCTGTTTACAAATCCCAGATCCTGCGGGATGGATTCATTGAAGATAATGAACCCGACCGTACACCAAACCAAACGGTTTTCGCCGTTTTCCCCGGTCATCCGCACACGGATCGGAGCATGCAGGCCGATCAATCCGTCCTGATAAGCCATCAACGCCTCGTTCTTATCGCGGAATACCTTATTGGTTCCCTTTTCATCCGCTTTCACGAGGGTAAGATAATACGAGCCAAGTACCATATCCTGTGTCGGAACTGTGACAGGTTTCCCGTCAGACGGTTTTAGCAGGTTGTTGGCGGCCAACATCAAAAATCTGGCTTCGGCTTGTGCTTCCGCAGAAAGCGGAACATGCACCGCCATCTGGTCGCCGTCGAAGTCGGCATTGTAAGCGGTACAAACCAATGGATGCAGTTTCAGCGCCTTGCCTTCCACCAGCACCGGCTCAAACGCCTGAATGCCGAGGCGGTGCAGTGTGGGGGCGCGGTTCAACAGCACGGGATGCTCTTTGATCACCAGTTCCAAAGCGTCCCAAATCTCGGTAGAAGCACGCTCTACCATTTTCCTTGCGGATTTGATATTGGTAACCGCTTTGGTTTCCACCAGGCGTTTCATAACAAACGGCTTGAAAAGTTCCAACGCCATTTCTTTCGGCAAACCGCACTGATACATTTTCAGTTCCGGCCCTACCACAATAACCGAACGGCCGGAGTAATCCACACGCTTACCAAGCAGGTTCTGACGGAAAC
>CACXFE010000029.1 GCA_902766855.1 Oscillospiraceae bacterium
GCCTTGATGTTCGGCAGCGAATGCGGTGAAATCGAGCCGCTTCTGCGGGCGGCGGATCGGTTGACCGCGGCCGATTTTCAAACCCGCCTTGCCAAAAATCTCGCCACCGGGATGTCCTTTGCCGCCGCGCGGGATCAGGCGGCGGATCTCGGCGATCTTTTGCAAAGCCCCAACAACAATCTCGGTGTGGAGTATATCCTGGCGGCAAAAAACAGCGGGGCGAATTTCCGCTTTTTTACGGTAAAAAGGATCGGCGCCGCACACCATAGCCGGGATCTGCGGGAGGGGTTTGCCTCGGGCGCCGCTTTGCGCGAGCATCTGTCGGCGGGGGATATGGATTTTTGCAGGCAGGCTATGCCGGAAAACGCCCTCGCGCTGTTCCCCCGGGAAGCCCTGGCAGATTCTGCGCGGCTGGATCGCGCGATTTTGGCGGTTTTGCGCCAAAAAGAAGAAAAGGACTTGAAAAATCTCCCCGATCTCAGTGAAGGGATCGAAAATAAACTTTTTTCCGCAATAGGGGTTGCAACCTGTTGTGAAGAATTGTATAATATGGTAAAAACCAAGCGGGTATCTCATGCACGGGTTCGCCGGTTGGTGCTTTCCGCTTTTTTAGGGCTGGATGACGCGTTCTTTATGAAACCGCCGCCTTATGTGCGCGTGCTTGGCATGAGCCGGGCGGGGGAGCAGTTGCTTCGTGAAAAAATCGGGCAGGCGGCTCTGCCGGTGATCCTGCGAAGCAGTGAGGTCGCGGCGGCCGGCGCGGAGGCTGAAAAATTGTTCGGCATGGAAGCGCGAGCCACCGACTTATTCGGTCTGTGCCTGCCGGTTCCGATGAGGTGCGGCTTGGAATTTACCGCAAAAATGATAAAAACGGAGTGTTGAGAAAATGGTAACAGTCAAAGAGTTGGAACAATTCGAAAATTACGGAAAATGCGTTTGCATTTCAAATGGCACGATCGAAGCCTATGTGACGGTTGACATCGGGCCGCGCATCATTCGTTTCGGGCATATCGGCGGGCAGAACATCATGTGCCAGAATCGCAAAGCGTTTGCCCCGAAAAACGATCAGCGGTTTACCGATTATTTCGGCGCGGGAAAGCAATGGGAAAATCTGGGCGGTCACCGTATCTGGACTTCGCCCGAATCCTATCCCGAAACCTATTATCCGGATATGGACCCGGTAGCGTTTGAAATCACGGGGGATGGCGCGGTCTTTACCCCGAAGCCCGAAACCGAAAACGGCGTTGCCAAAACGATGGAGATCAAAATGGATCCCGACGACGCGAATATGCAGGTCATCATGCGGGTGAAGAATATTTCCGATGCGAAGAAGCAGTTTGCCGTTTGGGGGCTTTCGGTATCCGCCGCGGGCGGCACGCTGATCATCCCGATGAATACCAATGATACCGGGCTTCTTTCCAACCGCATCATTTCAGTTTGGCCGTATACCGATATGAGCGACGACCGGATTTACTGGGGGAAAAAGTATGTGACGGTGCGGCAGGATACAGCGGCAACGCAACCGTTGAAGCTGGGCTTTGATCTCAATGGCGGACAGGTTTTCTATCTGCTTGGAAATGAAATCTTCCGCAAGGCGTACAACACCAATCATCCCTGCGGAAACTACCCGGACGGCGGCTGCTCGTTCGAAACCTATACCAACAACGCCATGATCGAGATAGAATCGCTCGGAGAATTGCAAGAGGTATTGCCGGGCGGGGAAAGCGTATCAACCGAGAATTGGTCTTTGCTTTCAAAACCCTGCGAAGTGGATGTAAGAAACGACGATTCGATTGATCGGATGCTTGAAAAACTGTAAACCATATCACATACAACAGGCCGCCTTTGCGGGCGGCCTGCTTTCCGGCTTTTGCCGCTTACTATGCAACAGGGAGAACAATATGGATATCATCAAAACGCTTGCGGAGGAATTGTCGATCAAACCGCATCAGGTGGAAAACACGGTCAAACTGATTGATGAGGGGAACACCATTCCCTTTATTGCGCGTTACCGCAAGGAAATGACCGGCTCACTGGATGATCAGGTTTTGCGGCAGTTGTTTGAACGGTTGACCTACCTTCGCAATATGGAGGAAACGCGGGAGAAGATCAAGGCCGCCATTGAAGAGCAGGGGGCATTGACTGAGGAACTTTCGGCGGCGATCGACAACGCCAAAACGCTGACCGAATTAGACGATCTGTATCGCCCGTACAAGAAAAAGCGAAAAACGCGGGCTTCGGTTGCCAAAGAAAAGGGGTTGGAGCCGCTGGCGAAACTGCTTTTGGCGCAATCCCCCGATTGCCCGGAACCGCCGGCGGCGGCCAAGGAATATATCAACCCGGAACTTGGCGTGGAAACCGCGGAAGAAGCCTTGCAGGGTGCGATGGATATCCTTGCGGAAACCATTTCGGATGACGCAAATGTGCGTAAACGCCTGCGGTTTATTTGCTCCGCACACGGCTTGTTATGTGCGAAGGCGGCGGGGGAGGAACTCGGTGTATATGAGATGTACCGCGATTATACCGAATCGGTTTCCAAAATTCCCGATCATCGTATTTTGGCGATCAATCGCGGAGAAAAAGAAAACTTTTTGAAAGTTTCGATTGATCTCGACCGCGAAAAAGCCATGTTTGTGATCGCAAAAGAGTATGTAAAAGCAGGCTCTCCCGCTACGGAAACCGTGCGGGCGGCGGGGGAAGACGCGTATACCCGCCTGATTTTTCCCTCTGTTGAGCGGGAAATCCGCGCGGAACTGACCGAACGCGCAAGCGCGGCGGCGATCAAAGTGTTTTCGGTGAATTTGCAGCAACTTCTGATGCAGCCGCCTATGAAAGACCGGGTGACCATCGGGTTGGATCCCGGTTACCGTACCGGCTGTAAAGTGGCGGTGGTGGATGGCACCGGCAAGGTGTTGGATACCGGGGTGATTTACCCGGTTCCGCCGAAAAACAAGGTGGAAGAAGCCAAGGAAATCATCAAACGATTTGTCAAAAAATACGGGGTGCGGGTGTTCGCAATCGGGAACGGTACCGCCAGCCACGAAACCGAAGTTTTCGCGGCGGAGGTGATCCGTGAATTGAACGACGGGCTTTCCTACATGGTAGTAAGCGAAGCGGGCGCCAGTGTGTATTCCGCTTCCAAACTGGCGGCGGAAGAATTTCCCGATTACGATGTTTCGCTTCGCAGTGCGGTTTCGATCGCGCGGCGCTTGCAGGATCCGCTGGCGGAATTGGTGAAGATCGAGCCGAAGGCGATCGGTGTTGGGCAGTATCAACACGATATGAACCAAACACAGTTGGCTTCGGCGCTGGACGGCGTGGTGGAAAACTGTGTAAACCGTGTGGGGGTGGATTTGAATACCGCTTCTGTCCCTTTGTTGACACGGGTGGCGGGGCTTGGCGCCACCGTAGCGAAAAATATTGTTGCTTATCGGGAAGAAAACGGCAAATTCACTTCCCGAACGCAACTGAAAAAAGTGCCGAAACTGGGGCCGAAGGCATTCGAGCAATGCGCCGGATTTTTGCGTATCGCGGATGGAAAAGAAGTGTTGGATAACACCGCCGTACACCCGGAAAGTTACGGCGCGGCGGAACAACTGCTGGCACTATGCGGCTTTACCGATGAAGATGTGAAACAGGGCAAGGTGCGGGATTTATCCGCCAAAGTATCCGAAAAAGGGGAACAGCGGGTTGCGGAATCTCTCTCGATCGGGGTGCCGACCTTGCTTGATATTGTGAAAGAATTGGAGCGCCCGGGGCGCGACCCGCGGGATGAATTGCCCGCCCCGATGCTGCGAACCGATATTCTTTCGATGGAAGATCTGAAACCCGGCATGGAACTGACCGGGACCGTGCGCAATGTGATCGATTTCGGCGCGTTTGTGGACATCGGCGTTCATCAGGATGGGCTGGTGCATATTTCCCGCATCACCGACCGGTTTATCAAGCACCCCTCCGAAGTGCTAAAAGTAGGGGATATTGTAAAAGTGTGGGTTTGCTCGGTCGATCCGGCAAGGAAGCGCATCGGGCTGACGATGAGGAAGGATAAAATCAATGCCGAAACACCATAATCTCAAAGGCAGCCTGATCCTTTGTATCACGGCGTTGATATGGGGGTTGGCGTTTGTGGCGCAAAGCGGCGCCGCCAAATTGATCCCCCCTTTTGTATGCAATTCTCTCCGTTCGTTGATCGCGGCGGCGGCGTTATTCTTGTTTTTTAAGGTGACCAATCGCGCGAAAGAGCCGTTTTTCCCGAAAGAACCTGTAAAGAAAAAACAAGTGTTGAAAATTGCCTTGATTTGCGGGTGCCTGTTCACCCTGGCGACCAATATTCAACAAGCCGGGTTTGCGCTTTATCCGAATGGGGTGGCCAGTGAGGCGCGCGCCGGATTTTTGACGGCGCTGTATGTTGTGATCGTGCCGATCCTTTCGGTCTTTTTCGGCAAGCGGATCCATCTGATCCTGATCCCATGTGTGCTGATCACGGTGGCGGGGGTTTATCTGCTTTGTGCGGCAGGCGGTTTCCACGGGTTTTATGCCGGGGATGTGCTGATGCTGCTTTGCGCTTTCGGCTTTTCCATGCATATTATGGCGGTGGATCGTTTCGTAGCGGTTACGGGCGGTGTGCGGCTTGCTATTATGCAGTTTACCATTTGCGGGGTGCTTTCCGGCATTCTCAGTTTGCTTTTTGAAAAGCCGATCTTCACCAATTTATTGGCGGCCATTCCGCAGATTTTATATCTCGGCCTGTTTTCGAGCGGGATCGCGTATACCTTACAGATCGTCGGGCAAAAATACGCCGAACCGGCGATTGCTTCCCTTGTGATGAGTTTGGAAAGTGTTTTTGCGGCGCTTGGCGGATGGCTGCTTGCGGGGAATGCGCTTTCTCCGGCGGAGGTGTGCGGTTGTGTGCTGGTTTTTGCGGCAATCGTATTGGCACAGTTGCCGGAACTGCTGGAAAGCCGCAAAGAAAAGAACAAAGGCAGGTGTCGTATTTGAAAGAATGGATCTCCCATTCTCCCGAGGAAACCGAGGCCATCGGTGAAGCCTTGGGGAAAACCCTTTCGGGGGGCGAAGTGATCGCCTATCGGGGGGAACTCGGCATGGGGAAAACCTGCTTTACCCGCGGGTTGGCAAAAGGGCTTGGTTTTGACGGGCAGGTCACATCGCCCACCTTCGCCCTGATCAATGAATACCGCGGAGGAAGGCTGCCGTTGTTTCACTTTGATATGTACCGCATTTCCAACTGGGAAGAATTATATACCACCGGCTTTTTTGAATACCGGGAGGAAGGCGGCGTGATCGCGGTGGAGTGGAGCGAGAATATCGAGGCGGCTTTACCGGAAGAAACGATCGTTGTTTCTTTTTTTCGCATCGACGATATGACGCGAAAAATCACGATTGATTACCCCGAAGGAGAGAAAACAGCATGAAAATTCTGGCGATGGAATGCTCGGCCACGGCGGCTTCCGCGGCGGTGATCGAAGAGGGAAAAATTTTGGCATCCGCTTTTGTGAATGTGAAACTGACCCATTCCGAAACCCTTCTGCCGATGATCGAGGCGATTTTAGCGGCGGCGCATATCGGGATCGAGGAGATCGGCGGGCTGGCGGTGGCGGCAGGGCCCGGCTCTTTTACGGGCATCCGCATCGGGATCAGCGCCGCCAAAGGGATTGCCGCGCCTCGCGATCTGCCTTGTGTGGGGGTTTCTACCCTATATGCCATGGCGCACAACGCGATCGGCCAAACGGGCATTGTCTGTACCGTGATGGACGCGCGCTGCGGGCAGGTGTACGGCGCGCTTTTCGAAGCGCAAAACGGGCGCATTACCCGTTTGTGTGAGGATGAAGCCGTGCTTTGCGAAGTTTTAGCGGAAAAATTAAAAAAAGTGTCGCAAAACGGAAAAAAGTGTGTTATAATAATCGGCGATGGTGCGGCGGTTTTTGCGCCGTTTGTAAAAGATCTGCCCGGCGCGGCGCCGGCGCCTGAAAAAGACCGGTTTCAGAACGCGGTTTCGGTGGCGTTGGCGGCAGAGCCGCTTTTTGCAGAAGGAAAAACCGTTCCGGCGGAGCAACTGCTCCCCGTGTATCTGCGCTTGCCGCAGGCGGAAAGAGAGTTGCGCAGGAAGAAAGGGGAAACAATATGAAAATCGCAGTCGGCTGTGATCACGGCGGTCTTGAACACAAGAACGCGATCGCGGCGCATTTGAGAGAGCGCGGCTTTGAGGTGACCGATTTCGGCATCACCGAGAATAAATCGGTGGATTACCCCGATATTGCTTTGCCGGTGGCCGAAAGTGTGGCGGCGGGCGAGCATGACCGCGGCATTTTGGTTTGCGGCACGGGGATCGGAATGTCGTTAGCGGCCAATAAGGTCAAAGGCATTCGCGCGGCGGCTTGCAGTGAGCATTTTTCCGCGAAATATACCCGCTTACACAACGATTCCAATATCTTATGCCTCGGCGGCAGAGTAATCGGGATCGGCACGGCGCTTGAATTGGTCGATCTGTTTGTGGATACGGCATTCGAGGGCGGCCGTCATCAGAAACGCGTTGATAAAGTCATGGAAATTGAACGGACACAAGCGTGAGCGGTCACGCTGAAAATATAAAATCCACTGCCGGCGGCAGGGGTGAAAGGATACGGTGAAAGAAATGAAAGAAAATGTGTTTATTATGGATCATCCGCTCATTCAGCACAAGTTATCCATTTTGCGGGATGAAAAAACGGGTTCCAAGCAGTTCCGGGAATTGATCAGCGAAATTGCCATGCTGATGTGTTATGAATCTACCCGGGATCTGCCGCTGAAAGAAGTGGAAACCAAAACCCCCATTACCACGGCGAAAACCAAGGTGCTGGCGGGCAGAAAAATGGCCTTCGTGCCGATTTTGCGTGCCGGTCTCGGCATGGTGGACGGGGTATTGAGCCTGATTCCCGCCGCGCGCGTCGGTCATATCGGCATGTACCGTGATCCTGAAACCCATAAGCCGGTGGATTATTATTGCAAACTTCCGTCTGATTTGGAAAAACGCGATGTGTTTGTGCTGGATCCGATGCTGGCAACCGGCGGCAGTGCGATCGACGCAGTGACGCGCATCAAAGAATTTCATCCCAAACGCATTAAGTTTATGTGCATTATCGCGGCGCCGGAGGGGATCGAGGCGTTTACCGCCGCTCACCCGGATGTGCCGGTTTATTGCGCGGGGTTGGATGACCATTTGAATGAACACGCTTATATCGTGCCCGGTCTTGGCGACGCGGGCGACCGTATCTTCGGAACAAAATAAAAGCAAAAACAAAACAAAATAAATGAAACGGAGCCGATCAAAATCGACTCCGTTTCATTTTAAGGGGTTTGAGGAGAGAATTTCTCTTTTTCGAAAGAGAAACCATACCAAATCGGGTGCGGCTCCCTCTTCGGTACGCTTTTATCATAAACGATAAATATTTTCTTTCTGTGAACGGTTTTTAAATTTTTCCTGCATAATCTGTGTACAAATTGTTCATAATAGCATTGAACAAAGCGAATGACGGTTGGATTGCACAGTCAATAACCGTCATCATGAGAGGAAACGGTGATGTTATGAATTATTCGGAGTATCGGGCAGGAAAACGCAGAAAGAATTTCTCTGCCTTTACCATTGTGATGGCTTGCTGTTTGGTGGCGCTTGGCGCCGCATTATGGCTGACAGGGCGCAGCATCCGGGCGGGGGAGCGCGCGCGGAATGAGAGCAGCATGCCTTCGCCTTCCCTTGTTTCGCCGGCAGAAGACAGCAGCCTGACGCCCTCATCCGAGCAAAGCGAAAATGTGGCAAAGCCGGTCAAAGATGAACCGTACAGTGAGCCGGAATCACAGCCGCAGGAGCCTCCGGCCGAGAGCAAGCAGGAAACGGCGGTTTTTGTGATGCCGGTACAGGGGGAGATTTTAAAAAGTTATAACGACAGGGAATTGCAGTATTCCGCCACCTATGGCGATATGCGCCTGCATACGGCGGTGGATATTTCCTGTGAAGAAGGCACGGCGGTCAGCGCCGCGGCCAACGGCACGGTAACGGCGGTGGAAGACAGTGCGGAACTCGGCACGGTGATCACCGTTGATCACGGAAATTCCGTGTTGTCCCGCTATGCTTCGATCAAAGAAGCCAAGGTGAAGCCCGGCGATCAGGTTGCCGCGGGGGATGTGATCGGAACGGTGGGCTCGATCCCCGGGGAATGCGCCGACCAAAGCCACCTGCATTTTGAAATGGTGAAAGGCGGATATTATGCCGATCCGTTTTCTTTGATTAAAAATTAGCCTGCCCTCGATCGAACCGTTTAGGGGCAAAAAAGACGCGCTGATGCTTTTCGGCGTGTCTTTCTTTTCGTTTCTTGACAAGCCTGTCCGCGCTCGCTATAATGGATAAAAATAAAAAAAGAACGGGGACTTGAAAAAGATGAAAGTATTGAGTATCGGCAACAGTTTTTCACAGGATGCTCAGCGTTATTTACATGGAATCGCCCGTGCGGATCATACCGAGATGCGCGCGGTCAATCTTTATATCGGCGGCTGTTCGCTGGAACAGCACGCTCAAAATTTGCATGATGATGCGAAAGCATACAGCCTGGAACTGAACGGGGAAACCAGCGGCTTTTCGGTTTCGATCCGGGAGGCGCTTTGTTCCCAGGCGTGGGATGCGGTCACCATCCAGCAGGCAAGCCATTTCAGCACGAAGTATGCCACGGTGCAGCCGTTCGCGGGGGAACTTGCTAAGGAAATTCGCTTTCTTTGCCCCGGAGCGCGGCTTTTGGTGCATGAAACATGGGCGTATGAAGAGGGGAGCGAGCGCCTGATACAGATGATGGGCTACCGAAAAGCGGAGGACATGTTTCACGATCTCCACGCGGTGTATCGGCGGATGGCAAGGGAAGTATCGGCGGATGGGATCATTCCCGCGGGTACGCTATTGTTCGATCTTGCCGGAAAAATCGGAAAAGTGCATCGGGATACCTTTCACGCTTCGTTAGGCGCCGGGCGTGCGGCGCTGGGGTTGCTTTGGTACCACCGCTTGACCGGGAGACCGATCGTGGAGAATCCTTTCCGCGATTTTGACGAGCCGGTAACCGAGCGCGAAAGACGCCTGATCGTGCGGGCGGTGAACGCATTGGATGAAATGGAAATTATGAACAAAATGTAAAAGGTCAGGAAAAGTCAAAAAAATTTTCAAAAACCCCTTGACATTTGGAAAATTCCGCATATAATAATAATCGTTAGCACTCTTGGTGCGAGAGTGCTAAAACCAAAAAATGCAGAAAGAAGGGAGCGTTTATGGAACTTTCGGAACGAAAGAAAGATGTTTTATCCGCGATCAGCCGCGCTTATATCAGCACGGGTGAGCCGGTCGGTTCCAAAACGCTTACCGAATTGATGCACAACGCGCCGTCATCCGCTACCCTGCGCAACGAAATGAGCGAACTGTCCGAAATGGGGCTGTTAAGTCAGCCGCACACTTCCGCCGGCAGGATCCCGACCGATCGGGGTTTGAAACTGTATGTGGAGGAATTGATGCGATCTTCGGAACTTTCGGTTTCGGCGCGGGAACGGATCGACCGGGAACTGCGGAACATCACCGCCGCCCCGGAACTGATCCCCCAAAAGGCGGGGGAGTTGGTTTACCGCTTGACCGGGTTGCCGGTTTTCACCTGCTTTTACACTGAAAAGGTGCCGCGGGTACTTCGGGCGGAGATCATGCCGATCGGCAAAAACGCCGCCACATTACTTCTGCTTTCCGGGGACGGGCGGGCAAGGCACCGTATCGTGCGGCTGCACACCCCTCTCACGGCGGATGGGCTTCAACGATTTCGCACGGTCGTGCGGGAACGGATCCGCGGCAGGCCTGTTTCGGAACTTGACCGGGCGGCACTGCAAACGGTGATTGCTTCTTCCGGCATGGAGTTGCTGGCCGAGGCCCCGCTGTTGGCGGCGGTGTTCGAGTTGGCGGGCGAGATCGAAACTTCCGGCGCGGAGTTACACGGTGTTTCGGCGCTTTACAGTGTTTGCGGCAGTGAAACCGCCGCGCGCCGCATCACCGAACTGGTGCGTCTGCATGAGCCGATCATTTCCCTTGTTCATAAGGCACCCGGCGCATCCGGCGTGATCTTCGGCAGTGAAACCGATTTTCCCGAATTTTCGGGGATGTCGATCGTTTTGGCGAAGTACAACGGATCGGATCGCTATCAGGGCGCGATCGGGGTGATCGGGCCGCACAGGATGCCATACGACCGGGTGATTGCCGGGTTGGAATATGTGGCTTCCCGCATGACGGAAAGCATAACCGAGGCACAAAAGGATATGGAGGAGTGAGCAAAGTGGAAGACGAAAAGAAGACCGCCGAGCAATGCGATCCTACGCAGGAAAAAACCGCGGAGGAAACCAAAACCGCCAAAAAAGAAAAGAAGAGCAAAAAAGACGCGGAAATTGAAAAGTTAAAAGAAGAACTGGACAAGAAAAGCGAATTGCTTCTTCGCACCGCGGCGGAGTTTGATAATTACAAAAAACGCACCGAGCGCGAGAAAGCGGGCGTTGCGGAATATGCGAAAGCGGGGCTGATCAAGCAGTTGCTGCCGATCTTGGATAATATCGACAGGGCGGCCGCGGCGGATAAAGACAGCCCGGATTACCTGAAAGGGATCGAAATGATCGTGAAACAGTTCGAGAGCATGGCGGGAAACCTGCATATCGAAGAAATTGCCAAAAAGGGCGATCCGTTCGATCCGAATGTTCACGAGGCCGTGATGCATATTGAGGATGAAACACTCGGGGAAAATGTAATCGCCGAGGTTTTACAAAAAGGCTATAAGATCGGGGACACGGTCATTCGTGCCGCCATGGTGAAAGTAGCCAATTAAACAGTTTCTGATAGAAAATGATGATATAGGAGGAATTTATCATGGGAAAAATTATCGGAATAGATTTAGGAACTACGAACTCTTGCGTAGCGGTGATGGAAGGCGGCGAGCCGGTGGTCATCGCCAACGCGGAAGGTGCGCGTACCACACCGTCTGTGGTGGCGTTTTCGAAAACCGGGGAAAGAATGGTCGGCCAGGTTGCCAAACGGCAGGCGATCACCAACCCGGACAGAACGATCAGTTCTATCAAGCGTGAAATGGGTACTGCCCACACCGTAGAGATCGACGGGAAGAAATACACCCCGCAGGAAATCTCCGCGATCATTCTGCAAAAATTGAAAGCAGACGCCGAGGCATACCTTGGGCAGACCGTGACCGAAGCGGTTATTACCGTTCCGGCATATTTTACAGACGCTCAGCGCCAAGCCACCAAAGACGCCGGCAAAATCGCCGGGTTAGAGGTGAAGCGAATCATCAACGAACCGACGGCCGCGGCGCTTGCATACAGCATTGATAAGGAAGACGACCAAAAAGTCATGGTTTACGACTTGGGCGGCGGCACCTTCGATGTATCCATCATCGAAATGGGCGACGGCGTACAGGAAGTGCTTGCCACGGCGGGGAACAACCGTTTAGGCGGCGATGATTTTGACAAACGGATCATGGATCATATCGTCAGCACCTTCAAAGCCGAGCAGGGCATTGATCTGTCAGGCGATAAGATGGCGATGCAGCGTATCAAAGAGGCGGCGGAAAAAGCCAAAATTGATCTTTCCGGCATGACGGTGGCGGATATCAACCTGCCTTTCATCACGGCGGATCAATCCGGCCCGAAGCACTTTGAAACCCAGTTGACCAGAGCCAAATTCAACGAATTAACGGCTGATCTGGTGGAAGCCACCATGGGGCCGGTGCGCCAGGCGCTTTCCGACTCCGGCTTGGAAAAGAGCGAGATCAACAAAGTGCTGATGGTGGGCGGTTCTTCCAGAATCCCTGCCGTACAGGAAGCCATTAAGAATTTCATGGGCAAAGATCCCTTTAAGGGAATCAATCCCGATGAATGCGTTGCGATCGGTGCTTCTTTGCAGGCCGGTGTTTTAGGCGGCGATGTAAAAGGGCTGCTGTTGCTGGATGTTACGCCGTTGTCCCTCGGGATCGAAACCATGGGCGGCGTTTCTACCAAGGTGATCGACCGGAATACTACGATCCCTGCGAAGAAGAGCCAGATTTTCTCTACCGCAGCGGATGGGCAGACTTCGGTGGAAGTGCATGTATTGCAAGGCGAGCGCGAATTTGCCAAGGATAACAAAACGCTCGGTGTGTTCCATTTGGATGGGATCGCGCCGGCTCCGAGAGGGATCCCGCAGATCGAAGTAACCTTTGATATTGACGCCAACGGCATTGTGCATGTTTCCGCGAAAGACCTCGGCACAGGCAAAGAGAACAATATCACGATCACTTCCAACACCAATATGTCCAAAGAGGATATTGATAAGGCGGTCAAAGAGGCCGAGCAGTATGCCGCGGAGGATAAAAAGCGCCGTGAATCGGTGGATATCCGCAACAATGCCGACCAGATGATTTATCAGACCGAGAAGACAGTCAACGACTTCGGCGATAAACTTTCTGCCGATGAAAAGGCAAAGATCGAAACCGCGAAAGAGGCGCTGAAAGAAGCCTTAAAGGGCGAAGATATTGAAGCGATCAAGGCCAAGCAGGAAGAACTGCAAAAAGAGATTTACGCCGTCAGCGAAAAGATTTACAAGGCGGCGAATCCGCAAGGCGCGGAAGGCGCACAGCCGCAGGGAAACGCCGGCAACGCGGGTGCGGATCCGAATGTCTATGAAGCCGATTATACGGATGTAGACGATCAGAATAAATAATCGTTTTCAGCAGGCGAGAGCCGCCCATCCCCGGATCCCGGCGGCTCCGCCCAACATATTTTTGAGTGGGAGAAATTACATTGGCTGACGAAAAGAGAGATTATTACGAAGTACTCGGCGTTGATAAATCGGTATCGGATGATGACTTGAAAAAAGCCTACCGCAAGGCGGCGAAAAAATATCATCCCGATTTGAATCCCGGTAACGCGGAGGCTGAAAAAAAGTTCAAAGAAGTCAATGAAGCGTACGAGGTGCTTTCCGATAAGGAAAAGCGCGCGCGGTACGATCAGTTCGGTCATGCGGGCGTAGATCCGAATTTCGGCGCCGGCGCCGGCGGCGGTGGCTACGGCGGCGGATTTACCGGCGATTTTGGGGATCTGGGAGATATTTTCAGTTCTTTCTTCGGCGGCGGATTCGGCGGTGGCAGGCAAAGAAACCCCAACGCGCCTCGCCGGGGGAACGATACGGCGGCGGCCGTCAACCTTTCTTTTGAAGAAGCGGCGAAAGGCTGTAAGAAAACCATCAAGGTCACCAAGATCGACAACTGTAAGGAGTGCGGCGGGAGCGGCGCCGAGAAAGGCACCACCCCGAAAACCTGCCCGGTTTGTCACGGCACGGGGCAAGTGGCTTCTACCCAGCGCACACCTTTCGGCGTGATGCAAACGCAAACGGTTTGTGATCACTGCAGAGGCAGCGGAAAGATCATTGATAAACCTTGCCGCGTCTGTGCGGGCAAGGGGAGAATCCGCCACACGGTAGAGCAGAATGTGGATATTCCCGCCGGGATCGACGACGGACAGGTGATCAATTTGCGCGGCGGTGGGGATGCCGGAGTAAACGGCGGCCCTTCGGGCGATCTTCGCATCAATGTAAATGTTCGGCCGCACCCGATTTTTGAGCGCAACGGATATGATGTGTATTGCGAAATTCCGATCACCTTTACGCAAGCCGCTCTTGGCGATGAAATCGTGGTTCCGACTTTGGACGGCAAGGTAAAATTCACGATCCACGAGGGCACCCAGCCGGGTGATGAGTTTAAATTGCGCGGCAAGGGCATCCAACGCTTGCATTATTCCGGCAAGGGCGATCAATATGTCAAGATCGCGGTCGAAGTGCCGAAGGAACTGACCAAAGCGCAAAAAGAAAAACTCAAAGAGTTTGAAAGCGCCCTGGGCGAAAAAAATTATAAAAAGCGCAAGAGTTTCTTAGATAGCGTGAAAGATTTCTTTAATGAGTAAACAAACCGCCGCACCAAAAAGTGCGGCGGTTCGTTTACTGTTCTGTTTCGGCGGATTGACAAATACAATAAAATCGGGTAGAATAAGCGGGTAAGATGATCGGAAACGGGGGAAAAGCATGAAAGCGTTTTTAGAGATCGTGGAAAAAATCTTTGCCAACCATCTGGTGCGGTCGGTGTTGGTGTTGGCAATCGGGTTGGCGGTGTATAAACTGATTTCCGCGCTTTTGCTGAACCGAGGGAAAAAACTGCGGGGAATGAGCGGCGGAAGGGGAGAAACCTACCTTCATCTGACCAACAGTGTGATCAAATATACGGTGTTGATCGTTACGGTGCTGATGTTTTTGCAGGTCAACGATGTGAATGTATCTTCCATGATTGCCGGGATCGGCATTGTGGGGGTGGTGCTGGGCTTGACCGTGCAGGACGCGCTGAAAGACATCATCCGCGGATTTACCATTATCTCAGACGGGTATTTTAAAGTGGGCGATCTTGTGAAATACCGAGATATCGAGGGCAAAGTGCTGGAATTGGGGTTAAAAACCACCAAGATCCGGGATATTCTCACCGAAAATATCATTTCGATCCCCAACAGAAGCATTGAAGAAATACAAGTGGTTTCCGATTTTATTTATTTGGATATTCCGATGCCGTATGAATTGGATCTGGCTACTTCCGAAGCGATCGCCGGGGAAATCGCCGCGCGCGTGGAAACCAGCAATTTGGTGAAAGCCTGCACTTATCGCGGGGTGAATCGCCTGGCGGATTCTTCCATTCAGTATCAACTGCGTGTGGAATGCGGGGATAACCAGTATAAATTGCAGGTGCGCCGGAATGCCCTGGGCACAATTTTGAAGGTGTTGGAAGAACACGGTGTTTCCGTGCCGTACAATCAACTGGATGTGCATACCAAATAAGCAAGATTTGATAAAATAATGTCAACAGACATTAAAATATAGCGGGTTGCCTTATGAAAGGCAACCCGCTTCAGTCTGTCGAAAAACCAAAATCAACCACTTGGCGCCGATTTCGGCGCCATTTTTGTTTTTCCGGCGACAAGTGCGTCGGAAAAA
>CACXFE010000030.1 GCA_902766855.1 Oscillospiraceae bacterium
CGGGGGGAAAATTGTGATCATGTTGCTGATGTTCTGCGGGCGGGTCGGCAGTGTGTCGTTTGCCACCGCGTTGTTGGAACGCCGTGTCAAGCCGCCGGTCACCTACCCGGCGGAAGAAATCTCGATCGGATAGCGCGCTTTGGCGCATCAAAACGGAAAGGAAGAATAAAATGAAATCCTTCTTTATCATTGGTATGGGGGCGCTGGGGAAACATCTTTGCCGCGAATTTGATAAAAATAACTGCGAAATGATGGTGGCGGATGTTGATCCCGATACGCTGGATGAATTGCTGCCCTCGGTTGTTTCCGCCAAGGTGTGCGACTGCACAAAACCGGATGTGCTGAAAAGTTTCGGGGTGGATGAGTTTGACGCCTGCTTTGTATGCGTGGAAAAAGATTTTCAGGCTTGTCTGGAAATCACCGATCTGCTGAAAGAACTTGGTGCGAAAAAGGTATACAGCGCCGCAAACCGCGATGTGGAAGAAAAATTTTTGCTTCGGATCGGGGCGGATCGCATCATTTATCCCGAGCGGGATGTGGCGGCAAAAGTCGCGGGGTTGGAAAGCGCCCGTAATATTGTGGATTGCATCAATCTGTCCGAAGAGTATTCGATTTATGAAATCGAACCGTTGAAAGAATGGATCGGCAAAACGCTCATCGAATTGGATTTTCGCAATCGCTATCATATCAATATCATTGCGTTAAAAAAAGAGGAACGGGTGATCCCGATTTTTCGCAGTGATTATGCTTTTGAAGAAGGCGAGCATCTGTTGGTGTTGGGGCATATGAACGACATCAAACGAATGCTCAAATAAAAGCAACACGAAACAGGGTCACGAAACGGGAGGCGGCTGTCCATTCGGATGGCCGTTTTTTGCGGCAAAAATCTTTCTTTTTTCGCTTTTAAAAACAGTTTTTCGGGAAAAAATATAAATATGCAAAATCAGTTGCAAAAATGCATAAAATTGTGTATAATAAAAACATGAACTTTGGAGAGCAGGTGCGGTATGACCAGAAAGCAGGCAAGAGAAGAGGCTTTTATCCTTGTTTTCGAAAAAGAATTCAATGATAACAGCATTGATGAAATTTTAGAATTGGCGGGCGAAGTGCGCGATCTTGTGCCGGATGAATATATCAGCGGCGTTTTTCGCGGCGTCTACGATCATTTGTCCGATCTTGATCACGAAATTTCGGAAAATTCGATCGGGTGGAATATCAACCGTATTTCCAAAACCGCGCTTTGCATTTTGCGGCTGGCCATTTTTGAAATGCGCCATGTAGGGGAGATCCCGGTTGCGGTTTCCATCAATGAAGCGGTAGAACTGTGTAAAAAATATGCCACACCGGATGATGCCTCGTTTGTCAACGGCATTCTTTCCACCGTGGCCAAAAAACTGTAAAATGGAAATTCGGGCTTTAAGTGTAAAACAACTGAATTTTTATGTGAAATCGCTGTTGGAGGGGGATGTGCGCCTGCAAAGCGTGGCGGTGACCGGCGAACTTTCCAATTTTAAGAATCATTTTGCCAGCGGGCACCTCTATTTCACTTTGAAGGACGCGGACGCCGCCATTCGCGGTGTGATGTTCCGCTCTTATGCGGCGCACCTGTCTTTCCGCCCGAAAGACGGGGATCAGGTCGTTTTGATCGGGCGGGTTTCCCTTTATGAAAAAGACGGGCAATATCAGTTTTATGCCGAACAGATGCTGCCGGCAGGCGCCGGTGTGCTGGCCGCCCGTTTTGAGCAGGTCAAGGCAAAATTAGAGGCGGAAGGTCTGTTCCGGCAGGAGCGGAAGCGCCCGCTTGTCAAATTCCCGAAGCGCATCGCCGTCATCACCTCGGATACCGGGGCCGCGATCCGGGATGTGCTGAATATTCTCGGCCGCCGTTGGCCGTTGGCGGAAATTCTGCTTTGCCCGGTGGCGGTGCAGGGGGAGCAGGCCGTTCCCGAAATGATCGCGATGCTGGACAGGGTTTATGCCCTTGGCGGCGTGGATGTGATCATCCTCGGCAGAGGCGGTGGCTCGGCGGAGGATCTCGCCGCTTTTAATGATGAAAATCTGGCGCGCAAAATCGCCGCTTCTCCGATCCCCACCGTTTCGGCGGTCGGGCATGAAACGGATTTTTCTATCAGCGATTTTGTGGCGGATCTGCGGGCGCCTACCCCTTCCGCCGCGGCGGAGTTGGCGGCGCCTGACCGGGCGGAATTGTCAGCGCAACTGCGCACGGCGGAAAATACCATGAAAAATCTGCTGGTTTCCCGCCTGCGATACAGCGCGGCACGGCTGGATCACTTGCTTGATTCTCTGCCTTTGCGCGATCCGGAAAGTGCGTTGATCGCTTCCCGTTTGCAAACGCTGGATCGGGCGGAAGAGCGGGCGGCAAATGCTTTGCGGCAAACGGTTGCCGCAAAGGAAACGCGTTTTTTTGCCCTTGCCGCACAGTTGGACGCGTTAAGTCCGCTGAAAATGTTGACAAGAGGATACGCCGCAACCACCAAAGAAGGAAAGATCGTTACCTCGGCGGCACAGCTGCAACCGGGCGACCGTGTGCGTTTACAGTACCGTGACGGCGATGCGATATGTGCCGTGGAAGAAAGGAAGATCAAGGCATGAGCAAACAAAAAAGTTTTGAAGAGGCCTTACAGGAACTGGAAAAGATCGTAGGGCGTTTGGAAAGCGGGGAACTGCCGCTGGAAGAATCCATCGCGTTGTTTGAGCAAGGCATGGCGTTGTCCGTGGATTGCCGCAAAACGCTGGAAACGGCTAAACAAAAGGTCGTAAACATCACCGACGCGGAAAAAGGAAGTGGCGCGGATGACTGATTCTCTGACTGCGTTGATCGAAAAGGAATTGGCCGAACAAACGGCTGATTTTTCGCGGGAATACATAGAATTGACCGATGCGATGCGGTATAGCCTGTTATCGGGCGGCAAACGGATCCGCCCGCGCATTTTGATGATGTTTTACCGGCTTTGCGGCGGTAAGAATGAAGCGGCGCTTCCCTTTGCGGCGGGCCTTGAAATGATCCATACCTATTCTTTGATTCATGATGATTTGCCTTGTATGGACGATGATGATATGCGCAGAGGGCGCCCTTCCTGCCACAAGGCGTATGGGGAAACCACCGCGTTGCTTGCGGGAGATGCTTTGCTTACCCTGGGCTTTGCCGCCGCCGCAAAAACAACAGGGCTGCCCGCAGAGCGTGTGACCCGCGCCATCGCTGTTTTGGCGGAGCGCGCGGGCATGGCGGGCATGGTTGGCGGGCAGGTGATGGATCTGCGCTTTGAGCGGGAAACCCCTTCGCTTGCGGAACTGCACAACATGGTTGAGAAAAAAACCGCCTGCCTGATCATGGCGGCGGCGGAAATCGGGTGCATTTTGGCGGGGGCGCCGGAGGAGCAGGTGGCTGCCGCGCGGGAATACGGTTTCAAAACCGGGCTGGCGTTTCAGATTATAGATGATATTCTGGATTGTGCCGCTGATGAAGCCGTCCTCGGGAAACCGACAGGGAGCGATGCGAAAAACGGAAAGACCACCTTTGTTACATTACTCGGGATAGAGGGCGCCCGCAGGGAGGCCAAAGACCTGACAACCAGGGCTTTGGCGGCGCTTGACCGCTTTGAAGGCGATCATACGGAACTTACGGAATTAACGCGGCACCTGTTGGTCAGAGAATATTGATACGCATGATTGTTGAAAAGGAAATGATCAGTTGGACTATCGGATTATTAACCAAATTCAATCGCCGGAAGATGTAAAAAATCTTCCCGAAACGGAACTCCCCCGGCTTTGTGAGGAAATCCGGGATTGTATTATCCATACAGTTGCGAAGAACGGCGGGCATTTATCCCCCAATCTCGGCACGGTGGAATTAACGGTGGCGTTGCACCGCAGTTTTTCTTCGCCCAAAGATGCGATTTTATTCGATGTGGGGCATCAGTCCTATGCGCATAAATTGCTGACGGGGCGTTTTGCGCAGTTTTCCACTTTGCGAACGGAAAACGGCATTTCCGGCTTTATGCGCCCGGATGAAAGCGAACACGATCCTTTTATCACCGGGCATAGCAGTAACTCCATTTCGGCGGCTTACGGGATTTATCGCGCCAAGCGCCTGAAAGGGGAGGAAGGCACTGCCGTGGCGGTGATCGGGGACGGTGCGATGACCGGCGGCATGGCTTATGAAGCCATGAACAATGTTGCTTCCGGCCGAAGCAATTTTATTGTGGTATTAAACGACAATAAGATGTCGATTTCCCGCAATGTGGGGGCGTTGGCGCGTAGTTTCACGAAAATGCGCAATCGCCCGCATTATCATCAGTTTAAATTTGCATTAAGCCGGTTTTTGCTGAAATTGCCGCTCATTGGCCGGCCGATCAATGATTTCCTTTTTACCGTGAAAGAATCGGTGAAAGGATTGGTTTATAAAAACAATCTGTTTTCTTCCCTGGGATTCAATTATTTAGGCCCGGTGGACGGACATAATATCAAGGCGATGGAGCAGTTGTTTGCCGTGGCACAAACCTATTCCCGCCCTTCCTTGATCCATGTGGTCACAACGAAGGGCAAAGGGTATCCGCAAGCGGAATCCAGCCCGAAAAATTATCACGGGGTTTCCCCGTTCGATGTGGAAAAAGGGGCGAATGGGCAGGGAAAGCGCACTTTTTCGGATGTCGCGGCGGCCACGCTTTGCGATCTTGCCAAAACGGACGAAACGGTTTGTGCCGTTACCGCCGCCATGACAGTGGGGACCGGGCTTTCGGAATTTGCTTCACGCTTTAAATCCCGCTTTTTTGATGTGGGCATTGCCGAGCAACACGCGGTTACCTTTGCGGCGGGGCTGGCTTCCAAGGGTCTTAAACCGTTTTTTGCGGTTTATTCTTCCTTTTTGCAGCGCGGGTACGATCAGATCGTTCACGATGTGGCGATCGGGAATTACCCGGTCAAATTCTTGATTGACAGGGCGGGGCTTGTCGGGGAGGACGGCGAAACCCATCAGGGTATTTTTGATGTTGCGTTCTGTTCTTCCGTTCCCGGTGCGGTAATTTATTCGCCCGCGTATTACAC
>CACXFE010000031.1 GCA_902766855.1 Oscillospiraceae bacterium
ATACATACAAGAAGATGCAAAATGTAGGCAAAAAGAAATCGAGTGTCCTCATCCAACTCTCAGGTTGGTTAAGAACACTCGATATGGTCCGAGTGACGGGACTTGAACCCACGGCCTCTTGACCCCCAGTCAAGCGCGCTACCAACTGCGCCACACCCGGATAAAATGGTTACTTTTCTATTATACCAATATTTTCAAATTTGTCAATAAAAAGCGGCCAATATTTTCGAATATCGACCGCTTATTTCATAATCAATCGGCAAAGCCGGATTCTACGAGAGCCACTAACCCTTCAAGCGCTTCTTTTTCATCAGACCCATCCACAATGATTTTGATTGTGGTACCGCCGACAATCCCGAGAGAAAGAACGCCGAGCAAACTTTTGGCATTTACTTTTCTTTCATCCTTCTCTACCCAAATAGAAGACTTGTACTCATTGGCTTTCTGAATGAAGAAAGTTGCCGGACGGGCATGCAAACCAACTTGATTTTGAATAACAACATCTTTTACACACATTTTAATATCTCCTCAAATAACAATGGTGCGCTCCCGATATGTAAGAGCCTTTTGTGATTCGGTTGAAATGAACGCGGAAAGCATGATTTCCTATTCCGTTGTATCCATTATACCACATTTCATGAAATCGTCAATATTTTGTGAATAAGTTCTAATGTTTATCCAACAAATTTATAAATCGAATGGGCTGTTTTGTGCATTTTTCATATATCAAATTAAGAGTTTTTCCTGTGCTTTTCCAATAGTTTGCGATCTTTGGGAGAAAGCGTTTCTTCGGAAAGCAGATCCGGGCGCCGCTCCATCGTGATCAAAAGAGATTGCACGCGCCGCCAGGCATCCACCTTTGCGTGATCGCCGGACAACAATACCGCCGGCACTTCCCTTTCATGCCAAACGGCCGGGCGGGTGTACTGCGGGTATTCAAGCAAGCCGGAAAAATGGCTTTCCTCACGGAAACACAAATCATCCGACAAAACGCCGGGCAGCATCCGGCAAACGGCATCCGTAACGCAAAGAGCAGGAAGTTCGCCGCCGGTCAACACAAAATCACCCACGGAAATTTCTTCATCCACAATTTCGGTCAATACCCGTTCATCCACACCCTCATAATGCCCACAAAGCAAAACCAGCCGGTCAAGCCGGGCCAGTTCCACCGCTTTTTCCTGTGTAAAGGCGGCGCCTTTCGGAGAAAGGTATACAAGGTGCGGCTTCGGCTCCTCACTGTGATACAGGCTTTGAAAGGATTGAAAAATAGGCTCAGCCGCCATCACCATCCCCATACCGCCGCCATACGGCATATCATCCACTTTGTGATGCTTATTATCCGCAAAATCACGGATATTGGTACAGACAATCTCAACCTTTCCCGCTTTGCGCGCCCTGCCGATGATGCTTTCATTCAATACCGTTTCGCACATTTCGGGAAAAAGCGTCAGAATATCAATCCTCATCATCAAAAATTCCTTTCATCGGGCGGATCGTGATTTTACCGGCTTCCGGCTCGACCGACACGATCACTTCTTCCACCGCGGGAACAAGATATTCCCGCCCGCCTTTTGTGATATGCCAAACATCGTTCGCACCGGTTTCGGAAACATCGGTCAACATACCGAGCAAAGCGCCGCTATCGAAATCAAACACTTCGCAATCCAACAGATCCGCGACAAAATAACGCCCGTCAGGCAGGCGAATATCGCCGCGGTCGATATACAGGATCTTCCCGCGCAAAGCCTCCGCCGCCTCGATCGTGTCAACCCCTTGAAAGGCGATCAGCACCACATTTCCATGGGGGCGAATTTGAGTGGCGGTAAGTTTGCCGGTACCGTCTTCCCCGGTATAAAAGCATTTGAAAAAAGACAGAAACGCACCCGAATCCGACCACGGCTGCACCCGCACCATGCCCTTGACGCCGTGCGTTCCTACGATTTTTCCGGTTTCAATAAATTGTTTGATCATATGCGGCTCCATGAATCAAATACCCCCTATTAAAAGGGGGCTTCTTGTTGTTCGGGCGCGCCGAAAATTCGACGCGCCCGCCTCGGATCAGTCGATCTCGACTGAAATTTTTTCGTTTTCTCTGTTTGCAGCGGCACGCATGACCACGCGAATCGCCTTGGCGATTCTGCCCTGCTTGCCGATGACGCGCCCCATAT
>CACXFE010000032.1 GCA_902766855.1 Oscillospiraceae bacterium
GTTTTTCCGACGCACTTGTCGCCGGAAAAACAAAAATGGCGCCGAAAACGGCGCAAAGTGGTTGATTTTGGTTTTTCGACAGACTGACAACTCCCGGAAGGATTCTTCCGGGAGTTTTGCGTGCCATCATACTTTGTCTAACCGGGTATCATAATCCGGGGTGCCGATCAATCCCACTTGATCAAACTCATCAGGGTATTGCAGAATCAGGTGATCGAGATAGGCTTCGGTCATTCTCGCGGTCAGCACATAACCGGCGGGATTCATATGTCCGTACATAAAGAATTTTTTCTTGAACTCGGCGTCATACACCGGGGCGTAACGGTAAAAGTCCAGCACAAAGGTGTGCGGATATAACGCGGCGATGCGGTGAAGCAATTCCGCGTGAGCCGCCCGAATAGAATCCTCCGCATTGTTTTCGCGCGGCATGGTCATCAGAAAGAAGCGCGCATTCGGGCTGATGGCGCGGTACCGTTCGATGATTTGCGCGTAATATCCGGCAAATGTGTCGGCGTTTTTTTCCGGCTCTCCCACATGAATATCTTCTACGCTCCCCACCGGCTGTTTTGCCCCGAACAGATCGTTTACCCCGAGGGCGATGATGTAGGCTTGCGCCGCTTTTTCCGGGTTCCATAGGTCGTTTTCATCCCCGAAACTGTCTAAATACCATTTGGCACTCATACCGCCGCGGGAAAAATTGTAAACCCGGCTGCCTGTTCGGCGGGCAATATGCTGCCCCCAGGAGTATTCAAAAAGATCCAGATACTTTTTTTGGGGAGGCTCTTGCTGATCCTGCACTTCAAATTCGCCGCTGGACAGGCTGTCACCGATGCAGGCGATCGTGCGGAAAATACCGCATAATCCCAGCGGCTCGGCAATACGATCCAACGGATTTTCGGTCAAACAGGCAATGTGATTTCGATTTTGCATTTTTTCACCTTTCTTGGGCATTTTTTTGCGGGAAACGGTCTTTTGCCCATTATATCGTTATTTTACCGTTCTGTCAATGATTTTGCAGAAAGGATCGGCGAAGGAAAGCCTTTTCTTTTTTGAGATAATATGGTATAATGACTTTAAAAAGTCCGGCGGACGCGGCATTTTCGATGAATCCCATACAGAGAGGAGCCTTTGCCAAAGTGAAAGGAACGATTATCAAATACGGTTTGCCCGCGCTTGTGGCTGTGGCGGTGATTGTCATTGTCGCAGTGCTTGGGATCCTGCATCAAAAAAAGCAAAATCCGGGCGAACAGAACAGGAACAAAAGGTATACCCCCATATCGCAGGAAGAAGCAAAAACGATGATGGAGAAAGACGACGGGCACATCATTGTGGATGTGCGCCAGCTTGATGAATACGAGGGCGGGCATATCCCGGGGGCGATTTGTATTCCCAACGAAAGCATTGGATCGGAGCGGCCGGAAGAACTGCCCGATCTTGATCAAATCATCCTGGTTTACTGCCGCAGCGGGCGCAGAAGCAAGGAGGCGGCGCAGAAGTTATGTGCCATAGGATATACCAATATTTACGAATTCGGCGGCATTCTTGATTGGACAGGGGAGATTACAGTGGACAAGACGGTGAAAACGGAACGCGCAGTGCAGCCGCGCCCCGTACTGGTTGTGGAGGCAAACGGCAAGAAATTTTATGCGACGATCGAGGACAATTCCTCCGGCGAGGCGCTGATTGAAAAGTTGACCTCTGCCGCCATCACTCTCCAACTGCACGATTACGGCCATTTTGAAAAGGTGGGCGCTCTGCCGTGGGAACTTCCGCGCAATGATGAACAAATCACAACGGCACCGGGTGATATTATTTTGTACCAAGGCAATCAAATCACCCTCTATTACGATAAAAACACATGGAGTTTTACCCGCCTGGGTAAAATCGGCAATGCAACGAGAGAGGAACTCCTTGCGGCGCTGGGCGACGGCGATGTGAGCGTGCGCTTTTCTCTTGAATGGAGTGAATGACGCGGCGTTGTTTTGGCAGGGTGAATTTTTTCGATCATGCCGCGGGATGTCAAAGATCAAAAAAGCGAAAGAAAAGGAATTACAAAGATGAAAAAAAGAATCGGTACCGTAGTATCAGGTGGTGTGGTGTTGGCTTTGATCGTTTTCAATATTGTGTTGAGCGATCACAGCATGACCGAGGCGCAGCGAGCGACGCTTTCCGTTTTGCTGATCGTTTGCGGGTGCAGCATCGTATATTGCTTTACGGTGGGGGAAATCGCGCGCAACTATTCTCAAATGGATAAACTTTGGAGTTTGCTTCCCATCGCATACACCTGGATCATTGCCGTACGAGGCGGGATGAACGCGCGGCTGGTCGCCTATGCCTTGATCGTGACGGCGTGGGGCGTGCGCCTGACCGTCAATTTCGCCCGGAAAGGGGCGTATCGCCTGAAATTCTGGACGGGGAACGAGGATTACCGTTGGTCGATCGTCAAGCAAAATCCGATCTTCAAGCACGGGTTTGTCTGGATGCTTTTTGATCTGCTTTTTATCAGCCTTTATCAAAATCTGCTTGTTCTTGCGATCTGCCTTCCCGCGCTTGCGTGCGTCGGATCTTCCGCCCCACTGGGGATTTTTGACCTGCTTGCCGCGGTTTTGGCTGTGCTCTTTTTGGTATTGGAAACGGTATCCGATGAATATCAGTGGAAATTCTATCAAACCAAAAAGCAACTGCTGGCGGAAGGCAAAGCGCCGGAAGAACTCCCTTCGCCGTATCATCTCGGATTCAATACCCGCGGCCCGTGGGGATATATGCGCCACCCGAATTATCTCGGTGAGCAGGGGATATGGATCAGCCTGACTCTTTTCGTGATCGGCGCAGGCGCGGCAAGCCACGGGGTTTTTCATCTGTCCGCGGTGGGGCCGCTGCTTTTGATTCTGTTGTTCATGGGGAGTTCCGCCCTGGGGGAGAGTATTTCGGCCGGCAAATATCCGAAATACCGGGACTATACGGAGCAGGTTTTCAAATATCTCCCGTTCAGGCGGTACCGGGAAAAATAAACACGGGGGTTACGCAAAAAAAGTGAAATATCCGGAATGGATTTATGGCCGGATATTCGTTTATATCATCGGCGGAACAATTCATGGCTGCATACGATTCAAGACGAATTTGTTCCGTCACCGACGGTATAACATAAAACCGAAACGGAGAAAAAACTATGTTCAGAAAAATGGCGCGATTGAAACAACAACTGGATGAATCGGAGTGCATCGAACTGTTAAAAAAAGAAAAGCGCGGGGTTTTGTCGGTTTTAGGGGACGGCGGCTATCCATACGGGATGCCGCTCAATCACTTTTATCATGAGGAAGACGGCAAAATCTATTTTCACAGCGGCAAACACGGGCATAAGATCGACGCCATCAAAGCACACGATCGGGTTTCTTTTTGTGTCTATGATGAGGGATATCGGGAAGAAGGCGATTGGGCGCTCCACATCAAAAGTGTGATCGTTTTCGGCAGGATCGAATTTGTGGAAGATCGCGCTAAAATCGAAGATATAGCGGCAAAACTCAGCCGGAAATTTACCGATGATGAGGCGTATATCCGGCATGAGATTAAGCATTCCGGCCCGGCTACGCTGATGTTTGCGCTGGTGCCGGAGCATCTGACCGGGAAAATCGTCGAAGAATCATAAGCGCGGGGCGTCAAAACGGGCTCGGGTGATCCGGGCGGAAAGCGGGATCCCCGGCAGGAAGGAAAGAACGGATGCGTGTATATGAATATGGGAAACCGGCGGCGCCTGTTGTTTTGATCCAGCCGGTGGAGGAGCATGACCTCAAAGAAATCGGGCAGGAAGTTGCGCTGATCGAGCGGTTATCCGGCGAAGATTTTCGCCTGATCGCCGTGCAGGTTGATCACTGGAACGCGGATCTGTCCCCTTGGGAGGCGCCCGCCGTTTTCGGAAAGGAAGGCTTTGCCGGCGGGGCGGAAAAAACCTTTGCCGAAGTAACACGCTTTTGCACGGAAGAAGAAAAAACTTATTATATCGGCGGGTATTCCTTGGCGGGGCTGTTCGCATTATGGGCGGCGTGCCGCGCGGAGGTTTTTAAAGGGGTTGCCGCGGCGTCGCCTTCGGTTTGGTTTCCGGGGTTTGCGGAGGATATGCGAGAGCATGGGATAAAGAGCCGCGCTGTTTATCTCAGCCTCGGGGATCGGGAGGAGAAAACCCGAAACCCCGTAATGGCCTCGGTGGGAGAAAAAATCCGTGAAATCGAGGGGTTGCTTCACAAACAAGGCGTGGACTGCGTGTTGGAATGGAACCCGGGAAATCATTTTCAGGATGCCGCCCTGCGAACGGCCAAAGCCTTCGCGTGGGTGATGAAAAAAAGGTAAATAGAATATTGCAAAACCCGCAAACAGAAATGTTTACGGTTTTTTTACGAATCACGGGGAATTTTGCGGTAACTCTTCGGCGACTTACCGTAAGTTTTTTTAAAAACTCTGCTGAAATAATTATAATCGTTAAACCCCACGGCGGAAGCCACGCGGGATACCGGGAAATCGGTTGTTTTTAAAAGTTTTTTGGCGCGATGCATCCGCCTTCGCAGAATATATCCGGCAATGCCTGTTTGCAACTCGCTTCGGAAGATTTCATACAGTTTTGTCCGGCTGATTTGCAATTCCTCACACAGGGAAGAAATGGAAATATCTTCCCCGAGATGTGCTTCAATATAAACTTTGGCGGCTTCTATGATACGGTTGTTTTCGGGCGTGATCAGTTCTTTATACAGAATATAGCAGGTGCAGGCTTCCATGATTTTGGCGGCGGAATCAATTTCCGCGGCGCTTTTATAGGTGATTTGATCAATGCTTTGCCGCAACGCTTTTCCATCAAACGAATATCGCTCGGTCAAAACGGAAGCACGCCGATATAGCCATTCTTTATCCGAACGGTCGGTGATCTGCCCGAACATGAGATACCCGATGATTTTTTCGTTCTCGTGGAGCGGCATCACCGCTTCTACCAGCCCGGCGTGGCATTTGTATAAAACCAGCGCGTTTTTTTGCTCGCAAATTTTAAATGAATGCCGGTCGGCATAGTTGCACTTTCTTCTGGTTTGCTTGCAGCCTTTCATCAGCATGCAGAACGCGCAACTTTCTTTGGGATAGGAAATCACCTCGTGAAATTCCGTATCAAACAGAACAAAGCGTATGCCGGTAAGCGTGTAAAAGGATTTCATGAGTTCTTCAATCTTTTCAATATCAAACCGCAATGTCATAAAATCCGAACCTCCGAACAAATTTACTATTTTTTGTATGATATTGACTTTCATTATAGCACCTCGGATGCTAAAATAAAA
>CACXFE010000033.1 GCA_902766855.1 Oscillospiraceae bacterium
ATCGGGCATACCGGTTCGGGAAAATCCACGCTGGTCCAGCATTTGAACGGATTGTTGAAACCCACGGCCGGCGAGGTGTTTTTAAACGAAAAAAACATTTGGGATAACCCCAAAGAAATTCGAAAAGTCCGCTCCAAAGTCGGGCTGGTTTTTCAATACCCCGAGTATCAACTGTTTGAAGAAACAGTTTTTGCCGATATTGCATTCGGCCCGAAAAATATGGGCCTTGCCGGGGAAGAACTTAAAAACCGGGTGGAAGAAACCTGCCGTTTGATCGGGGTGAAAGAAGAATATTGGAAGAAATCTCCTTTTGATCTGTCAGGGGGAGAAAAGCGCCGTGTTGCCATTGCGGGCATTATGGCGATGAAGCCCGAGGTGATTATTTTCGACGAGCCCACCGCGGGGCTGGATCCCGCCGGGCGGGAAAGTGTGATCCGTATGATCGAAGAGTACCGCAAAGTTACCAATGCCACCGTGATTGTGATTTCCCACAGCATGGAGGATATGGCCGTTATGGCGGATAAGCTGCTTGTCATGTGCGAGGGGCGGCGCGTCATGTTTGATACCACCGAAAAGGTGTTTCAAAACGGGGAGGAATTGCGGCGGATCGGGCTGAATGTGCCGATCGTGACGCGGGTGTTTGAAAAACTTGCCGAACTGGGCGTCCCCGTGCCGCGGGATGTTTTCACGGTGGAGCGGGCGCTTGCCGTGCTGGAAGGATTGAAGCGGGGGGAAGAGCATGCTTAAAGATATTACTTTCGGGCAGTATTACGAAAAGAACTCCCCCATTCACCGCATGGATCCGCGGGTGAAAATCGTGTTGATGATCGTGCTGATCGTTTTTCTCTTTCTTGCCAAAAACGCGGCGGCACTTGCTTTTGCGGCGGTTTGTGTGTTGGCGATCCTCCTTTTGTCGCGGGTGCCTTTTTCGCTTTATTTCAAGAATATCAAAGCCATTCTGCCGGTGTTGATCTTTACGGCGGTCATCAATTTGTTTTACGGAACGGGCGGCAAAGTCATGCTTTCGTTCTGGAAACTCACCATCACCGATCAAGGGATTTACCGGGCAGTGTTTATGGCCGTGCGGATCGTGTTGTTGATTTTTATCAGTTCGGTGTTGACTTATACGACCACCCCGAACGATTTGACCGATGCGATCGAAAACCTGTTTTCTCCGTTGAAGTGGGTAGGGCTCGGCAACGGCGTGCATACCCTTGCGATGATGATGACCATTGCCCTGCGGTTTATCCCGACTTTGGTAGAAGAAGCGGAAAAAATCATCAATGCGCAAAAGGCGCGTGGCGCGGATATGGAGAACGGGCACCTGATCGAGCGGGTGCGGGCTTTGATCCCGATTTTGATCCCGTTGCTGATCTCTTCGGTGCGGCGGGCATACGAACTGGCGGAAGCCATGGAATGCCGTTGTTACAGCGGCGGCGCAGGAAGAACCCGCATGAAACAGATGCGTCTTTCCTGGTCAGACGGGGTGGCAACGCTGATTGCGCTGCTGATGTGCGGCACGATCGTGCTGTTCGGCCATTTGTTTTGATGCCGGAAGGCAAAAGGAAAAAGGAGTTGAAAATATGGCAATGCCGGTTGTGGCGGTAGTCGGTCGCCCGAATGTGGGAAAATCCACACTTTTTAATAAAATTATCGGAAAACGCCTTTCCATCGTAGACGATACGCCGGGTGTTACACGGGATCGGATATACGGCGAAGCGGAGTGGCTCGGTAAAAAATTCCTGCTTGTGGATACCGGCGGGATCGAGCCGGATAACGGCGACGAAATTCTTTCGGGAATGCGCGCGCAGGCGCAACTGGCCATTGATACGGCGGCGGCCATTATTTTTGTAACGGATCTGAAAGCCGGCGTGACCGCCTCGGATATGGAAGTAGCGGCTTTGCTGCAAAAAAGCGGTAAGCCGGTGGTGCTTTGCGTCAACAAATGCGATACGGTGGGCGATCTGCCGGCCGAATTTTATGAGTTTTATAACCTCGGAATGGGGGATCCGGTCGCGGTTTCCTCTGTGCACGGGCATGGCACGGGGGATCTGTTGGATGCGGTCATTGACCATATCCCTGTTGAGGAATTCGGGGAAGACGGGGAAGATGTGATCCAGGTCGCCGTGATCGGTAAGCCAAATGCGGGGAAATCTTCTCTTGTCAATCAAATTGCGGGGGAAGAGCGGTCGATCGTTTCGGAAATTGCCGGTACCACGCGTGACGCGATTGATACCCGGGTAGAGCGGGGCGGCGTGTGGTATAATTTTATTGATACAGCGGGGCTTCGCCGGAAAAGCCGCGTGGAAGATACGATTGAAAAATACAGCATCCTGCGTGCCAAAATGGCGATTGAGCGGGCGGATGTCTGTGTGATCATGATTGACGGGAAGGAAGGCTTCACCGAACAGGATTCCAAAGTGGCGGGGCTCGCCATGGAGCAGGGAAAGGCTTGCATTGTCGCGGTGAACAAATGGGATATTGTGGAAAAAGACGGCCATACCATGGATGCCATGCGGAAGTCGTTGATGAACGATTTCTCCTTTATGCCGTACGCTCCGATCATTTTTATTTCCGCCAAAACCGGGCAGAGGATCGACCGCCTGTTTGAATTGATCAAATATGTGCGAGAGCAAAACAATATGCGGATCTCCACCGGCAAACTGAATGATATTTTAGCGGATGCCACGGCGCGGGTGCAACCGCCCAGCGATAAGGGCAAGCGCCTGAAAATTTATTATATGACGCAAGCCTCCACCAAACCGCCCACCTTTGTTTGTTTCTGCAATAAAGCGGAACTGTTCCATTTTTCTTATCAACGGTATTTAGAAAACCAAATTCGTTCCACCTTCGGGTTGGAAGGTACACCGATTCGTTTTGTAATCCGTGAAAGGGGAGAAAAGGTATGACTTGGTTGCTGGTTTTAGCGGCGGTTGTCGCCGCATATTTGCTCGGCAGTTTGAATTTTGCCGTTATTTTTTCCGGCCTGTTTTTGAAAACCGATGTGCGCAATCTCGGCAGCGGAAACGCCGGCACCACCAATATGATGCGCAATGCGGGCTTTTGGCCGGGCGCACTTACTTTCCTTGGGGATGTGCTGAAAGGCGCGGCGGCCTGCCTGATCGGGAAGTGGATTTTTTCGCTGCCGCAAATCGCGGCGAACAGC
>CACXFE010000034.1 GCA_902766855.1 Oscillospiraceae bacterium
CATCACAAGGCTCGTTGATCCGTCCGGCGCCTTTTTATCCAACTGTGTTCTCGTCCAGTCAAACACCGGCATAAAGTTATAGGTGATGCACTGGATCCCGACTTTTGCACAACGGCGGATATTTTCACAGTAAACCTCGGTCAGTTCTGCGGCTTTTTCCGTACCGAGTTTGATTTCTTCCGGCACAGGGACCGATTCGACAATATCGAACAACAACCCGTTTGCTTCAATTTGTTCCTTCATTTTTTGAAGGCTTTCCTCCGGCCACACTTCGCCCGGTTTTACATCGTACACCGCGCTGACTACCGAGCGCATATTGGGAATCTGACGGATATATTCGAGCGGGATCGGATCACTTTCTCCATACCAACGAAAAGATAGTTTCATCATTTTCTCCTTTCTGACTTTCATATAACGATTATAGAATAGTTTAAAAATGAAATCCATTACAAATAAAATCTAAAAAAGATTGCAAAAATAATCATTTTGTATTACAATAGGGGCGAGGTGATGATGTTGAACCGCCCTTTCCTTGAAGCGCAGCGATCCTACACCCAAGACCCCAGCACTTCAAAATTTCATATGCACACGCACGACACCTATGAGATATACTGCTTTTTATCCGGGAACGCCGCTTATTTTGTTGAAGGCAATACTTACCCCCTGAAACCGGGAGACATCCTGATCATGAAAAAGGCGGAAGCGCACAGTCTTCTGATCAACAGCCACAACCCCTATGAGCGTATCGTTGTCAATTTCAATGCCGATGCGATCGCCGAAGCGGTGCGCCCGGGCGCGGTGGATTTTCTTGACAGCCGGCCTTTCGGGATCCACAACCGCTATGCCGCCGCCTATTTCCCGGAAACCAACTGGTTGTATTATCTGAAAAAAATGTGCGAAACCGATGATCCCGGTGCAAAATCCGTTTATTTGACCGTTCTGTTATGCGAACTGAAAGAAAACGCCTCCGCTCTGCAAGATCAAGCGGTCACCGGCGGAGGGATCATGGACATTGTCAAATATATCAACGATCATATCGCGGAAAATTTGAATCTCGACCTGATTTGCAGCCGCTTTTTTATCAGCAAATCCCATATCAATCGAAAATTCAAAACCGTGATCGGCACCACGGTTTGGGAATACATCACCACCAAAAGACTTTTGCTTGCCAAAGAGTTTTTGCAAGCCGGGGTGCCCCCTACAAAGGTGTACGGGCAATGCGGATTTCAGGATTACTGCACTTTTTTCAGGGCCTTTAAAGCCCGGTTCGGGGCGTCCCCCAAAAACAGCGCCGCAAAGCGACGCAACGTTGTTGATGCTGACTTTTTGACAGACTGACAGCGCCTACCGTAAAGCAGCAGGCGCTGTTTTTATTTTTTTCACGGCTTTACCACCGAACCGACCAGCGGCTCAAATAAGCGGTATTTCCGGCTTGTTCGCCCCGGTCTGGTTTTCTTTTGGAATGTTGTATCCGTTCTTCCAGCATCCGGTCAAATTCCTCCGTGTCAAAAGGAACGGGGACCGCAACGCCGCCTTTCCATGCGGAAAGATACGCGGCATTGGAAATCATCAATTCCCGGATCCCGTCCTCTCCGGGGGACAAGAGTTCTTCCCCGTACAGCACCGCGTTGGTAAAGTTTTGCAGGATTCCGAGATGCGCTGTTTCGGGGTGCGCGGGCGCCCATTCACAGTATTCTGTTTCAGGCTCGCCGCCGGGGGATTGCCCGAATCGGTACTCCTTTTCGGATCGATTTAATTTCCACCATTTCAGTTGCCCGTTTTCCAAAACCAATTTGCCGCGATCCCCACTGATCTCTAAACGGTTGGTGCCGGGGTATTCCCCGGTTGAAGCGATCAAGGTGCCGGTTGCTCCATTGGCATACCGGGCAAAAATCGTCGCCTCATCTTCCACTTCGATACGGTGATATTTGCCGACATCGCAAAAGCCCACCACGCTTTGGGGCATTCCGCAGATCCATTGCCACAGATCCAGATTGTGCGGCGCCTGATTGATCAGCACACCGCCGCCTTCGCCCGACCAGGTAGCGCGCCAATCGGAGGAATCATAATAACTTTGGGTGCGGTACCAGTTGGTAATGATCCAACTGTTCCGTTTTAACTCGCCCAACTCGCCGCCCTGCACGATTTCTCTTGCCCTGGCGTACAACGCATTGGTGCGCTGATTCAGCATAACGGCAAACACCCTGCCGGATCGTTGTGCCGTTTCGTTCAGTTTCAAGGCGGCGGAAACCCGGATATCCACCGGCTTTTCCACCAAAACATGATACCCGCTTTCCAACGCGGCACAGGCGATCATGGCGTGCAATCGGTGCGGCACCGCGATCAAAACCGCCTCCGCACAGGAAGCCGCCAGCAGGCTTTCCCAACTCTCAAAAAACGGGATCCCCGGAAATGCCGCGGCGCAATAGTCCTTCCGCGCTTCCCTGATATCGCACAAAGCCGCCAGTTGCAGGCCGTTCACTTTGCCGCTGAAAATACTGTGCGCATGCGCACTGCCCATGTTCCCCACGCCGATCACGGCAATTTTTAACCGTTCGCTCATGCAATCGCCCCACATCGTTCAAAACCCGTTTTTGCCATATATGTTTTTTATTATCCTGTCTGCTGAACAAATCAAAAGCCGCTAACAGCGTTCAGCATTGATTCCGTTGACATTATTATACAATCGTTCATAATTGAAATCCATTACAAATAATAACCAAAATTGATTGCAAAAATAATCACCGCGCCGCCTTCGCGCTTCGCTTGCCCACGCCCTTTGCGACCGTTCCCAAAAAGGTCGCCATTTTGCCTTGCGGCAAAACCGGGCTTGTTCGAATCCCTCTTCTAAATTTAATGAAACCAAAAAAGAGAGCACTACA
>CACXFE010000035.1 GCA_902766855.1 Oscillospiraceae bacterium
CGGCTTTCAATTTCACGGCGAATCAGATTGCGCAATTCCCTGGCGCCGCGTTTACCGTTGCCGCACCGATCAGAAAGATAACGGCAGGTTGCCTCATCATATTGCAGGTCGATGCGTTTTTCGGCAAGGGAGGCTTTCAGTTCATCCAGCATCAGCGCCGCAATTTTACAAAGCGAATCGGCCGACAGCGGCGAGAAAACCACCACTTCGTCCACCCGCGCGATAAACTCCGGCCGCAGGAAATTTTCCAGGGCTTTCAGCGCCTTTTCTTTGGAAGCCTCGCCCACTGTGCGCCCGAAGCCGAGCAAATTCTCGGTTTTTTCGCTGCCGGCGTTGGAAGTCATGACAATGATGGTGTTTTCAAAATTGACCGTTCTGCCCTGCGCGTCGGTGATCCGGCCGTCATCCAAAATCTGCAAAAGCACATTCAGCACATCGGGATGTGCTTTTTCTATTTCATCGAACAACACCACGGAATACGGCTTGCGGCGCACCTTTTCGGTTAACTGCCCGGCCTCGTCATATCCGACATATCCGGGCGGCGCCCCGATGATGCGGGAAACCGAATGTTTCTCCATAAATTCCGACATATCCAACCGGATCAGCGTTTCCGGCGTGTCAAATAATTGTTCGGATAATACTTTCACCAGCGCGGTTTTGCCCACCCCGGTCGGCCCGACGAAGATGAAGGACGCCGGGCGGTGCAGGTTGCTTGTGTGAATGCGCGACCGTTTCACCGCGGACGCCACCAGGCGCGTGGCTTCTTCCTGCCCGATGATCTTTTCGTTCAGCGCGTCTTCCAACCGCGCCAATTTTTTCAAATCGCTTTCCTGTACTTTCGAGGCGGGGATCCCCGTCCATAACTCGATCACCTTGGCAAGATCCGCCTCGGTCACGGTATTATTGGAAGCGGGGCCGTATAACCCTTCCGCCATACTCTTATATTTTTCCAGTTCCGCTTTGACCAGCGCCTGTTTTTCATAATCCGGGTGTTCTACATCGGCTTCCAGTTCTTCCAACTCCACCGAACATTCCGCGATTTTTTTATTCGCAAGATAAAGATCGTCCACCGCTTTATTGGCAAGGCTGGCGCAAGCGCACGCCTCGTCCAACAGGTCGATCGCTTTATCGGGCAAATATCGGTCGGTCACATAGCGTTCGGACAAAACCACCGCCTTGCGCACGATCTCTTCCGGCACAGACACGCCGTGATACCCTTCATAATAACTTTTTACGCCAAGCAATACCTCTTCGGCCTCCGCCACCGACGGTTCTTCCACCGTGACCGGCTGAAAACGGCGTTCTAACGCGGCGTCTTTTTCGATATATTTGCGATATTCCTTAAAGGTGGTGGCGCCGATCACCTGAATCTCCCCGCGGGAAAGGGCGGGTTTTAAAATATTCGCGGCGTTCATCGTACCTTCCGAAGAGTCTCCCGCGCCTACCAAATTATGGATCTCGTCAATAAACAGGATAATATTGCCGGCGGCCTTTACCTCTTCCAGCAACCCTTTCACGCGGCTTTCAAACTGCCCGCGGAACTGCGTGCCGGCAACCAGCCCGGTCAAATCAAGCAGGTGGATTTCTTTATCCAATAGCCGCGCGGGGGCGTCCCCCTTTGCAATTTTCAGCGCCAATCCTTCCGCAATCGCCGTTTTTCCGACACCCGGCTCCCCGATCAGGCAGGGGTTGTTTTTCGTGCGGCGGGAAAGAATCTGAATGGTGCGGTACAATTCCTGTTCGCGCCCGATGATCACATCGATCTGCCCGGCGCGTGCCTTATCGGTCAAATTCGTGCAGTATTGTTCCAGGAAACGGCGACGCTTCTTTTTCGGCTTTTTGCTTTCGCCTTTCTCGCCTTCGCCGCTTTCCTTTTTCTCGGTTTGCGCTTTTCCTCCCGCATTTCCGAACAATTTATTGAAGAAGGGCATGGCGGGCGCCGTCCCGAGATCGAAGGTTTCATCGTTGAGTTCCTCATCATCCGGGTCGTTTTCCTCATTCAGCGCCATAATATCCATGAACTGCTCGCTCATCTGCTCGATATCCTCATCGGTGATATTCATTTTTTTCAGCATATCATCGATCGGTTTGATGCCGAGTTCCTTCGCACAAACCAGGCAAAGGCCGTTGGGATCCCCGTTCGGGTTGGAAATATCCGACATGAATACCACCGCGGGGCGTTTTTTGCATTTAGAACAAAGTTTCATTGGTTCTCTCCATCCTGCCGCTTTCCGCGGCAACTATTGTATCAAAACCGGATCAAAGTGATTCCGCAGTCCCCACGATCAGGGAATAAAACCGCGAACCATCCAGCATTTCCCGGGTAAAAATCAAAAATCCGTTCTTCGTGAAAGATACGATCAGCGAAATAATCAGGCAGAACAAAACGGCAAACACAATGCCTTTCGGAATGCCTAAGATCCCGCCCAGCACACGGTTGACCTTGCCCACCAGGCTGAAAGAAAACAGTTTATTGATCGCTTTCGCCAAAAACTTTACCGCGATCAACAACACGATCAACAGCACAACGGCATAAATCAACGCCAGAAAACGCACCACAGCCGGCTTGATGACCGATTGGGAGAGGTTTGTCGCCGTGCTTTCAGCATTTTGAGCGATTTTTTCCTCCACATCCTGATCGATTTTTTCTTTGGTAATGCCAAACAGGGATGACCCGGATTTTACCAACTCCGGCAGTGCGTTCCACATGCGATCAGCCGTCTGTCCGGCGGTTTCGCTCCCGGTTTTGGTGACCGCCTCTACCACAGGCGGCTCTATTATTTTATCATAAGTCATCTCGGCAAGTGGTGTATGAATTGTAAATGTTATCAAAACAGCCAAAATAAATCCGATAACTTCCACCGCCACCCGCACAAACCCACGCCGGGCAGAAACGATCACCGTGATGACCACAATGGCCAAGGCGATCAGATCAAAAAGCCAACTCATTGCGCATCCCTCTTTCTATTTTTGCTCTTCCAACTTGATTTTATCAATGCGATTATCCGAAACGATCGCCGCGAGATTCGTGCCGATGGGGATCAGTTTTACCCCGCCGAAACCGCACTCCGCCGTGCGGATAACCTTGCCTTCCCCGCTGATCAACCGAACGGTCGTATCGCTCATACAATAAATATGACCGCCGGTGACCTGAATATCACTCATGGTGCCCTTATATTCAAATTCCGATTTCAGCGCGCCGCCGGGCGAAAAAATCGCCACCCGGTTATCCGTGCGGTCGCTTTCCCGGCTGAATACCGCCGCGGCGCCGCCCGCCCCCATACGAAACAGGGCGAGGGAATAGTCGTTCCGGTAAGAAACGGCTTTATATTTCGACCAGGCGATATGCTCGATCCCATGCTCGGTCACAGCATAAAAACCGTTGCCGGAAGCGCTGACTTCATACACCAGTTCGCCGTTGATCTCTTTGGAAAATTCCGGTGAAGCGGATCGAAGATTCAAAATCATGATCTTGGAATGATACACCCCGTCGGGGGCGCTGAATACCGAAACGGCGATTTTTTTCCCGTTGGGCGAAATCGCCACACCGTTGACCGTTTCCGAAGCGGAATTCCATGTGTAAATCAAGCGGCCTTTTTTATTGTATACCCGCACAACCGAGGCATAACTTTCGTTTTTGGTCACCAAAGCAAACGCGCCCGAATCGGCGATCGCGCCGGTACGGATCGGCTCTTCGCTTTCCACTGCCGCCGCTAACCCGCCTAAATGGTAAACCACCGCCTGGTTGCCGCTTTGCGAAAAACACAGCGCCCGCGTTCGGGAAGTTTTTAAAACCGGGTTTTCAAACCCGTGCGCAAAAGAATAAATGGTTTTGCCCCCGTTTGAAAAAGCGGAAAGCTGCGTATTGGTCAAAACATAATAATACCCGTTTTTGGAAACCGCGTGGATCGTATCGGTGCTGTCAAGCGTGATCGGGTATCCACCCGCGCCCACCAAGGCCGCCGCGTTTCGCACATGTTCCACGATGCCCGCCGGCAAAATCAATTCAAATACCGCGACCGTGATCAGCAAAACCGCCAAAACAGCGGCTACCACCTGAAAACGCCTTTTGTTTTCCAGCCGTTTTCCCTTCACCACGCGCATCGGCCGGTGATCTTTTCCGGGTGACTCCCGGGCAGGATCGGAAGTCATCAAAATATCCTGCGGCTCCTCTTTCTGTTTCGGGATCGCCCTGCGCTGTGACCTGGGGATCCTTTTCCCGTGTTTC
>CACXFE010000036.1 GCA_902766855.1 Oscillospiraceae bacterium
AGAAATGATGAACGATCTTTCGGCGGTGCAGTTAGGCGTGAGCATGGGAATACTGAAAACCAAACTTCCGCCGATCCAGTTGCTGATCGAGGGACAGCCGCATATGCTGATGAAGAAATACGGTGCGGCGGATGCGGACGAGCGCGATATTTACCGCGCGGAATTTTTGCGAGATTCCCTTTTATAAAGGGTTTTTTTTTTTTTTTTCAGGAGGAAAGACTTATGAGATATGATTTTAACGGATTCACCACCAAAGCCAATGAAGCCTTGAATCAAGCCATCGGCTCTGCCGAGGCGTTGGGGCATACCTATGTGGGAAGCGAGCATCTTTTGCTCGGTCTGCTGCGCATTGGCAGCGGAGTTGCCGCCACACTTCTGAATAAAAGCGGTGTGACCGCCGAAAAGGTGGAAGAACAGATTCGCGCCACCATCGGTTGCGGAACACCCACCAAACTTTCGCCCGAATATTTCACGCCCCGTGCTAAACGGGTGGTGGAAAACGCCATGAACGCCTGTGCTGTTGCCGGGAAAAAATATGTCGGGACAGAGCATTTGCTGATCGGATTATTGAGCGATGAAGACAGTTATGCCGTGCGTTTTATCAAAGAATCGGGCGCGGACGGCCGTTCCCTGGCAGACGCCGCGGCAAAGGCTTCCGGCATGAATCAAACCGGCGGCTTTCAGGCACAGCCCGGCGCTGCACCGGATAAAGAGTGCCAAACCCTTTCCAAATTCGGGCGCGATCTGACCGCCGAAGCAAGACAGGGAAAAATCGACCCGGTGATCGGCAGGGAAAAGGAAATCGAACGGGTGATCCAGATCCTTTGCCGGCGCACGAAAAACAATCCCTGCTTGATCGGGGAACCGGGCGTCGGGAAAACCGCTATTGTGGAAGGGCTTGCTCAAAAGATCGTGGATGGCGATGTGCCGGATATTTTGGAAAACAAACGCCTGTATACATTGGATCTGACCGGCATGGTAGCCGGAACAAAATACCGCGGTGATTTTGAAGAACGCATCAAAGCGGTGATCGAAGAGGTCACCCAATCCGCCAATATTATCCTGTTTATCGATGAGATCCATACCTTGATCGGGGCGGGCTCCGCGGAGGGCGCGACCGACGCCGCCAACATTTTGAAACCGGCTTTGGCGCGCGGTGAATTTCAACTGATCGGTGCGACCACCATTTCGGAATATCGCAAGAATATTGAAAAAGACGCCGCGTTAGAGCGCCGTTTCCAGCCGGTAACGGTTGCGGAGCCGAACGAAGATGACGCGATTCTGATTTTAAAAGGAATCAAAGATAAATACGAGGCGCACCATAAAGTCACCATTACCGATGACGCTATCACCGCCGCGGTGCAACTTTCTTCCCGCTATATCAGCGACCGATATTTGCCCGATAAAGCAATCGACCTGATCGACGAAGCGGCTTCGCGCGTGCGGTTGGCCGCCGCGACCGCCTCACCGGAACTGAAAAAATTAGAGGAAGAGATCGCCTCGGTAGAAGCGGAGAAGGAAGAGGCCATCAACGAGCAGGATTTTGAACACGCGGCCGCCCTGCGGGATAAAGAAAGCGAACTGCGCGAAAAGCAAAAAGCCGAGAAGGAAAAACAGCACGAGAAAAATGTGCATTCCGGCGGGGTTGTGAATGAAGAAAGCATTGCGGAGATCGTATCTTCCTGGACGGGGGTTCCCGTGGCACAGTTGACCAAAGAGGAAAGTGAACGGTTGCTGCATCTGGAAGAAGAATTGCACGGCAGGATCGTCGGGCAGGATGAAGCGGTCAGCGCGGTGGCAAAAGCGATCCGCAGAGGGCGGGTCGGTTTGAAAGACCCGAAGCGCCCCATCGGTTCCTTTATCTTTTTAGGGCCGACGGGCGTCGGAAAAACCGAACTGTGCAAAGCGTTGGCGGCGGCAATGTTCGGCAGTGAAAACATGATGATCCGGCTTGATATGTCGGAATATATGGAAAAGCACACCGTTTCCCGCCTGGTCGGCTCGCCTCCCGGTTATGTAGGGTTTGAAGAAGGCGGACAGTTGACGGAAAAGGTGCGCCGGAATCCTTATTCGGTCGTTTTGTTCGATGAAATCGAAAAGGCGCATCCCGATGTTTTCAATATTCTGCTGCAAATTTTGGAAGACGGCATTCTGACCGATTCCCAGGGCAGAAAGGTGGATTTCAAAAACACCGTGATCATTATGACTTCCAATGTCGGCGCACGGCAAATCACCGAAAAGAAAGTGAGTTTCGGATTCGGTGAGCCGGGGAACGATCACACCGAGGAAGATGTGAAGAGCGCGGCGCTCGGGGAATTGCGCAACACCTTCCGCCCCGAATTTTTAAACCGGGTGGACGATATTATCGTTTTCAAAAAACTCGATAAAGAGCAAATCGCGCAAATTGCGGTGAAAATGCTGGATAACCTGGCACTGCGGCTGCAAAATCTGAATATCACGCTTCGTTTTGACGAGCAGGTGAAATACGCGCTTGCCGACAAGGGATTTGATCCCGTTTACGGCGCAAGACCGCTTCGCCGCGAGATTCAGAACAAGATCGAGGACCCGCTCAGCGAAAAAATTCTGGACGGTTCTGTGAAAAACGGCGATACCGTGCTTTGCACCTTTAAAGACGACGCTTTTGATTTTACCGCGCAAACCGTAGAGTCTTAATGTCAAAAAGCGGCTGCTCCCGCAAGGCGGGGGCAACCGCTTTGCCGCTTCTGAAAAAAAGAAGAAATATTCACATTTTCTTCATAAAATTATAGTATTCTTGTTGTTAAATACAAATGAAAGGGGATGCTCCGTATGCAGAATAAAATTTTAATCGTGGATGACGATGTAAACATTTGCGAATTACTGCGCCTCTATCTCGAAAAAGACGGGTTTGACACCGTGGTGGCAAACGATGGGGAACAGGCGGTGCAATTTGCCGCTAAATATACGCCCGATCTGATTTTGCTAGATATTATGCTTCCGAAATTAGACGGTTGGCAGGTATGCCGCGAAATTCGGAAAACTTCCGATGTGCCGATTATCATGTTGACGGCGAAAGGCGAAACCTTTGATAAAATTTTAGGGTTGGAACTGGGTGCGGACGATTATGTGAGCAAACCGTTCGATACCAAAGAAGTGGTTGCGCGCATCAAGGCGGTGCTTCGCAGAACGCAGGAGAAAGACAAGCCGGATAAAATCAGCGAAGTGCGATATGATAAACTGCGCATCAACCTGACCAACTATGAACTGGAAGTAAACGGAAAGGTGGTAGACACTCCCCCGAAGGAACTGGAACTGATCTATCATCTTGCCAGTAATCCGAACCGCGTATACACCCGCGACCAGTTGCTGGATGAAGTATGGGGATTTGATTATTACGGCGATTCCCGCACGGTGGATGTTCATGTGAAACGGCTGCGCGAGAAATTGGAAGGCGTTTCAACCGAATGGTCGCTAAAAACGGTATGGGGCGTCGGGTACAAGTTTGAGGTAAAATAATGCGGCTCAAACTGTTTAAAAAATACTTTTTCGCCACTGCTATGATCATCGTGTTCAGTATGACGGTGATGATGATCATTCTTTCTATTGTGATGAATCAGTATTTTACACGCTCGAAATACGATGCGCTCCGGCATTGCTGTGAGGAAGTAACGGCGTTTACCAAAACCTCCGCCCAAACGGACGACGATCTCGATCAACTGTGTAATTCGTTGGCGCGCGTAGCGGGGATCGACTTGTTTTTAGCGGACGAAGACGGAAAAGTAACGGCTTGCGGATGCGACGAATGGCGGGAAAACGGGCACTGCTATCATTCCGATCATATTTTAGGCGAAAAGAGCCTGTTTGCCGATCATAAGCGGCCGTTTCGTATTGATACCCTGGGAATTTATAAAAACCCGCATTTTGTTGTGGAGCAAACCGCCGTTGACGCGGAGGGGAAAACGATCGGAACCGTGATTTCCACCGCGCCGCTTTCCGCCACGCGGCAATTACTTTCCACCGTGGCGAAACTGTATCTGTTTTCCGCGGCAATTCCTCTTACGCTGATGTTTTTTGCCATCTATGCAATGACCTACCGCATGACCAAACCGCTTAAACTGATGTCGGAAGCGGCGCGGGCAATGGCAAAAGGGGATTTTTCCAAGCGCATCCCCGTGACCAGTGATGACGAGATCGGTGAACTTGCGGTTTCCTTTAATCAAATGACCAACTCGTTGGCGCAACTGGAATCCATGCGAAAAAGTTTTGTGGCGAATGTTTCGCACGAGTTAAAAACCCCGATGACAACGATCGGCGGCTTTATTGACGGGATTCTGGACGGCACGATCGAACAGGAAAAACAAAGTTACTATCTCGGGATCGTTTCGGATGAAATCAAGCGGCTGTCGCGCCTTGTGCAATCCATGTTGAGCATGGCAAAACTGGAATCGGGTGAATTTGTACTGCGGCCTGAACTGTTCGATTTCCGGGAACTGCTTTGTACCATTGTGATCAGCCAGGAACAACGGATCGAAGAAAAGAAAATCACCATTACCGGGCTTGACGAAGTGGAAAGCGTTTCGATCCGCGCAGACCGGGATCTGATCCATCAGGTGCTTTATAATCTGGTGGATAACGCCATCAAATTCACCGAGGAAAAAGGCAATATTGATTTCGCGGTGAAATCCGATAACAAAAAATTGACCTTTACGATCCAAAATTCGGGGAAAGGCATTCCCGAAAAGGAATTGCCTTATGTCTTCGAACGGTTTTATAAAGTGGATAAATCCCGATCCGCCAATAAAAACAGTACGGGACTCGGGCTGTATATTGTGAAAACGATTTTGAAAGCGCACGCCGGAACCATCACCGTAAAAAGCCGGGAAAATGATTTTACGGCGTTTATCGTTACATTACCGACCGTTACCAAATAGAAAGGAATCGAAAACAAGATGGATGAATTTTTAAACCAAGAACCACGCGATGAAGAAATCCCCGCGGAGGAGGCGGCAGCCGAAATGCCGCAGCCTGCGGAACCGATTGCGCAAGCGGAAGAACCGGCCGAAGGACCCGCCACACAGACTTCGGCGGAAGAATCCGCGGCACCTGTCGTACAGGAAACACAGGCCGCGCCCGAGGTTGCACCGGCGCCTGTCGTTACGCCGATACAGAAAATCGAATACTCCTCCCTTACTCCTGCGGCAAACCACAAGCCGGCTTCACGGGGGCTGAAATTCTTTGCGGTGGCATTGGCACTTGTGATGCTGCTTTCGGTTGCTTCCGCGGCAGGGTATTACGCGGGGCGAAACACGCTTTTCGCCGCCGGCAGACACACGGTCAAGGTGGATTTGGCGGCACGCCCGAAAAACACCGATGAAATGACCGCCGCCGAAGTGTATAACGCGGCAAATGAATCCATCGTCGGGATCACGGTATACAATACCGCCGGAAATTCCGCACAGGCAAGCGGTGTGTTTTATACGAAGGACGGATATATCATCACCAACGATCATATTTATGCCGAAGTTCCTTCCGCAAAGTTTAAAATTTATTTGGCGGACGGAAGCGAGCGCGACGCGGAGTATGTGGCGGGCGATCAAATCAGTGATCTGGCAGTGTTGAAAATCAAATCCGGCACATACAAAGCGGCCACATTCGGGGATTCGGATGAATTATATAACGGAGAACATGTTGTGGCGATCGGCCGCCCGAGCGGCGCGGAATCCAATTCCGTGATCACCTCCGGCATTATTTCTTCTACCGGCGAACGGGTGCGCGGCACCACCAATTATTCCGAAAAAGTCATTCAAACCGACAGTGCGATCAACCCCGGCTCCTCGGGCGGCGCTCTTTTGAATATGTACGGCCAGGTGGTGGGCATTACTTCTTCCAAACTGGCCGGTGTGAATTACGACGCGGTGGGGTACGCCATTCCCACCCGCAAATGCAAGCGCATTGTGGATGAACTGATCAAGAACGGCAAAGTGACCAACCGTGCCAAACTCGGCATTACCTACACCGCGATCACTTCGGTCATTGCGGAAATCAACAATTACGATCATGTGGGGCTGTATGTTGCTTCGGTCGCGGAAGACAGCGATCTATACGGCAAGGTATCCGAAGGGGATATTATTACCCAGATCAACGGGGTGGATATTGTCAGTGACGATATTGTGCTGGATTTGATCGAAGAAAGCGTTGCAGGGGATAAAATCAATATTACGGTGGTAACGGAAAAAGGCGCCGAAAAGCGGTTTGACGCCGAATTAAAGGCCAATATCGGAGAATCCAGTTATTCCAACCAGGCATCCTCCGGCAATTCCTCACAGGGCGGCGCTTCCGGCTCGGGCGGGCCGGACGGTTCCGGCAAAACTTTCGATTTCCCTTCGGGTGAATAAGCAAATATAAGATGACTTTTGCTTTTTCGCCTGTTCGTATTCCTTTTTTTCAGTTCAATCGGGATCGCAGTCTGTCACTTTTTGACAGACTGCGATTTGTCATCATTTTTCTGTTGCGAAGTTCGTAAGAATGTGGTATCATAGTACATAATGAATTTGGGGTTAGGGGTTGATTGCATGGCGGACAGTCGTGCAATAGGGATTTTTGATTCCGGGCTTGGCGGGCTTTCGGTTACCAAAGAGATCATGAAAGCACTGCCGGGTGAAAATATTGTCTATTTCGGGGATACCGGCCGTGTTCCTTACGGGAATAAAGGGGTGGAAGTGATCCGCCGATACGCTATGGAAGACGAGCGCTTTTTGCTGGGGCAAAATGTTAAGATGATCGTGGCCGCCTGCGGCACGGTTTCTTCGGTTGCGGCAGATACGGCGGCGCTTTTGCCTGTGCCGTTTTTCGAAATGATCACGCACGCCGCGAAGGAAGCGGTGCGCGTTACAAAAAACGGGAAAATCGGGGTGATCGGCACCGCGGCAACCGTGGCCAGCGGCAGCCACAAGCAGGCG
>CACXFE010000037.1 GCA_902766855.1 Oscillospiraceae bacterium
GAAAAATGATTCAAGAGTTTTACCGTGACGCGGGTATCTTCCGCGGCGATAAAATCCACTTCACTCAACACGCGCACCGCCCGGGGGCTGAAATCTTCTAAATTTCCGATCGGCGTGCCAACAACATACAATTTCCCGCTCATTGGCAATGCCCCTCCTTATAATCCCCGTAAATTTCCCGCATTTCGGAAGAAAGCGCTCCGCTTTCTTCCACAAAAAGGGGCGGTGCGATGCGCAACCCGCTGTGCGCGCCTTTTTTCCCTTCTGCCAGCACAAGCCACGGCTCTTCCCCCGCCCGCTGGCAAACCAGCCGCAGGCGTTTTGGCTCTACACGGTATTCGTGCATCAAACCGAACAGTTCCGGTAAACGCTCCGGCCGGTGACAAAGGCAAAACCGGCCGCCGGTTTGCAGCAATTTCGCCGCTGATTGCACCACATCGCGCAAAGTACAGGCCACCTCATGCCGCGCCGCTTTTTGCACTTCATCGGCATTTTGTAACCCGGCGCCCGGCGCTTTATAAGGGGGATTGCAGGTCACCAATGTACAATCCCCGAAAGGGACTTTGCCTTTCAGATCGGTCAGATCCGCGCAAAGGGCGGTAAACTTGTCCACCTGATTTTCGCGGGCTGTTTGTTCCGCTAAAAACACTGCTTCCGGGCTGATGTCAATCCCACACGCCGTTTGCAGATTCCCTTCTTTCAGCATCAGAAACGGAATAATGCCGCACCCGGTACCGAGATCGATCAATCGGTCATGCCGTTTTGCCGCCGCAAAATGAGCCAACAAAACCGCATCCGTGCCGAAAGTATGATGCGCGGAAACACAAATCGTAAAATTTTTCCCGAGCGGTTCCCGCCGGATCAGGCTCTCGTCCATTTTACACCTTGGGGCGTATCTTCCAATAAAATGCCCATTTCTTTCAACTGATCGCGGATCGCGTCGGCCGTTTTGAAATCTTTGGCTTTTCTTGCCGCGGTGCGTTGCTCGATCAAAGCCTCGATCTCACTGTCCAGCGCCTCTGTTTTACGGTTGTAAACCAAGCCCAACACACCGGTCAGTTGATCAAACAAATCGGCCGCGGCAGTCAATGCAACCTGCCCGGCGCCTGCCGTGATCGCGTTATTGATGTCTTTTACCAGCAAAAACACCGCCGCCAAAGCGTCCGCGGTATTCAGGTCGTCTTCCATCGCGTCCACAAACTCTTGCCGATGGGTGGCGATCCAATCCGGCACTTCGCCGCCTTCCGGTGCGTTTTTCAGCGCAAAATCTAAATTATCGCGGCAACTGTACAACCGTTCCAGCGCGTTTTTCGCCTGCTCGATCACCTCGATCGAATAATTGATCGGACTGCGATACTGCGAAGCGATCATCATATAACGGATCGGCTCATATCCATATTGCTCCGCCACATCCCGCACGGTGAAGAAATTCCCGAGCGACTTGGACATTTTATGATTATCTACATTGATAAAGCCGTTATGCATCCAATAATGCGCAAATTCACAGCCGTTGGCCGCCTCGCTCTGCGCGATTTCATTTTCATGATGCGGGAAAATCAGATCCAATCCCCCGCAATGAATATCAATGGTTTTTCCGAGATACCGGCAGGCCATGGCGGAGCATTCGATATGCCAGCCGGGCCTTCCTTTTCCCCAAGGCGACTCCCAAGATGGCTCGCCGGGTTTCGCGCCTTTCCACAGGCAGAAATCCATGGGATCTTCCTTGATTTCGGTCACATCAATGCGGGCACCCGCCTCCAGATCTTCCAGCGGTTGGTGGGAAAGTTTCCCATATCCTGCAAACTTTTTCGCCCGATAATACACATCTCCGCCCGATTCATACGCATACCCTTTTTCCATCAGCGCCGAAATGATCTCCTCAATTTGGCGGATATTCTCGGTTGCCCGGGGATTCACGGTGGCTTTTCCCACATTCAGTCCCGTTGCGTCCGTCCAAAACTCTTTGATATATCGTTCCGCCACCTCGGGCACCGTGGTGCCTTCCTCATTGGCACGGCGAATCAGTTTGTCGTCAATATCGGTGAAATTCTGCACAAACTCCACCCGATAGCCGCGCCATTCAAAATAGCGGCGCAAAACATCAAACACACACAGCGGGCGGGCGTTCCCGATATGGATATAGTTATAAACCGTAGGGCCGCAGGCGTATATTTTAACCTCGCCCTCGGTGATCGGTTTGAATTCATCTTTTTGCCGCGTCAGCGTATTAAATATTTTCATCGTGATTTTCCTCCAGCCTTCCAAGCAGTGTTTCCAATTCCGCCACACGGCGTTCCAAGCATTCCATTTTCAGTTTCACGGGATCCGGTACATGGATCTGATCAAGATCTTTGGTGCAATCCACGCGTTTCCCGTCTGTTTTGACCACACGCGCAGGTACCCCCACAGCCGTGGAGTTCGGCGGTACTTCCTCTAAAACCACCGCGCCCGCGGCGATCAAAGCATGATCCCCGATTTTGAACGGGCCCAACACCTTCGCGCCCGCGCCGATCATCACCCCGTTGCCGATGGTGGGGTGACGCTTGCCGCTGTCTTTCCCGGTGCCGCCCAAAGTAACGCCCTGGTAAATCAGCACATCATCCCCGATCTCGGTTGTTTCCCCGATCACCACGCCGGTGCCGTGATCAATGACAAAACGGCGCCCGATTTTGGCCCCCGGGTGAATTTCGATGCCGGTCTTCCGTGCGGCGCGCTGGGAAACCCATCTGGCCAAAAACAACAGCCGATGTTCATAATAAAAGTGTGCGCGGCGATACATTCTCACCGCTTTTAAGCCCGGATAAAGCAACAGGACTTCCAAAAAACTTCTCGCCGCGGGATCGCGCTCCCGCACCGCGCCTACATCCTCACGAAGTCGCTTAAACACTGTAAAACCCCCTGCTGTTTTCTACTTATCGGGATCCACCACTTCTTTAGCGGAAAACAGATAAATCGCCCCTGATACAATACATAATACGGCGGAAATCCAGAAAAGGATACTGATCGTGATGTCACAGATCTGTACAAAGAGCGGCGCTGTTAAGCCGAAATCCTTGATCACCGCGTATGCCGCCAAGGCAAAAATGATGCCTGCCATCTGGCTGACGGTTTTGCACTTTCCCCACATATTCGCCGCAATAACTTTGCCGCCCGAAGATACCGCTACCAAACGAAGGGAAGACACCAAGAATTCCCGGAACAGCACAATAAACGCGATCCAGGTCACCTGCCAACCGATCCCCATTTGAATAAAGCCGAGGAAAGCGGCCGTTGTCAGCATTTTATCCGCCAATGGATCGAGAAACTTTCCGAAATTGGTTACCAAATGGTATTTTCGCGCCAATTTCCCGTCGATCAGATCGGTCAAGGAAGCAACGATAAACAAAAGCAGCGCCACCGTATAATGATACGGAAACTCGATCATCAATGCCGCCATAAAAATCGGCGTCATGATAATACGGGTGATTGTTAATTTATTTGGTATATTCATTCTGTCATCTCCCCTAACAAATCATAATCCAAACAATCGTTTATCTGAACGGTGACAAACTCCCCGATCTTCAAAGGCCGATGCGCCATGAAAAAAATCTTGCCGTCCACCTCGGGGGCATCGGCGGGCGTTCTGCCGTAATAACACTTGATATAATCGTCCCATCCCTCGATCAGCACTTCGGTCACACTGCCGATTTTTTGCTCGTTTTTTTCGGCGGCAATGGTCATTTGCAGTTCCATAATGTTTTCCATCCGATCCACTTTGACCTGCTCTTCGATCTGATCCGTAAAGCCGGCGGCAACCGTGTCTTCCTCTGCGGAATAGGCGAAGCAACCCAACCTGTCAAACCGCGTTTCTTTCACAAAATCCGCCAATTCACAGAATTGTTCTTCGGTTTCCCCCGGAAACCCTGTGATCAGCGTGGTGCGCACGGTGACGCCCGGGATCCGCCGCCGGATCTTGTCGATCAACGCCCGAAGCGTCTCCGCGTTTCCCTGCCGGTTCATCCGCTTTAAAATGGAGGCGTTTACATGTTGCAGCGGAATATCAAAGTATTTCACCAATTTTTCTTCTTCCGCCACCGTGTCCAGCAATTCCTCGGTAATGCGATCGGGATAAGTATACAGCGTGCGGATCCAGTGCAGCCCTTCGATGCGGCAAAGCCTGCGCAGCAATTCCGCCAACATGGGTTTCCCGTACAAATCTTCCCCGTAAGCGGTGGTATCCTGCGCAACCACAGTCAGTTCTTTCACACCGCCCGCGGCAAGCCGCTCGGCTTCCGCCACGCAACTTTCCAATGTACGGCTGCGCATCCGCCCGCGAATTTTCGGGATCGCGCAATAGGTACAGGCATGGTCGCACCCGTCGGCAATTTTTAAATAGGTGCTGAACGGTACGCCCCCGAGGATCCGCTTGCCATTCAGCGGCAGATCGTTTTTTGCGCCGAAACGGTTGGCAAATTTTCCCTGCAAAGCATCCTGCACGATCTTGTCGATCTGCCCGTTTGCCCCGATCCCGATGCAGACATCCACTTCCGGGATCTCCTCGGTCACATCGTTTTGATAACGCTCTGCCAGACAGCCCGTTACGATCAGCGCCCGGCAACGCCCTGCCTGTTTATACGCCGCCGCTTCTAAAATATTCTCGATCGCCTCTTTTTTCGCATCTTCGATAAAGCCGCAGGTATTGATGATGATGACATCCGCCTCAGCCTCTTCCGATACGATTTCAAACCCCGCTTCCCGCAAGGTCCAAAGCATCTGCTCGGCATCTACCTGATTTTTCGGGCATCCAAGCGATACCATACTGATTTTCGCCATCTAAAATTCCTCGCTGTTTTCCAGTTCCTCACTGTATTTTTTCAAAGCCTCGCGCACCGCACCGAAAGAAAACCCTTTGCGTACCAGCGCGGCATAGACCCGCTGTACCCCGTTTTCTTCTTCCAATTTGCGGGCATATTTTTTTTCGATCAAAAGCCGGATCTGCTCGCTTTCATCGGTCTCCCATGCGTCAGTCTGTTCTTTGGCCAAGGCATACGGCACGCCCTTTTCCAACATTTTGGCGATTGCCTGCCGCTTGGAAAAGCCCGCTTCGCGGCAGCGCTCGGAAAAATGCTCGGCAAACCGCCTGTCATCCAATAATTCCAGTTCTTTCAGCCGCGCGATCACCGCCGCACTGACGCGCTCATCAAACCCGGCGGTCAACAATTTGCGATAAAGGCCCTTTTCGGTGCGATCCGCCCGGTCAAGATACCAAAGCGCACGGGATTTCGCCCGCCGATACGCCGAATCCCACTGCATTTCTTCCAGTGCTTTTTCATCCGGCATACTGCCCGGGCGCAAAGCATTTTCTTTGCAAGTGTCCCGATCCAGCAGCAGTTCTTCCCCGTTCTCAAAAATCACTTTCTCCAAATGTTTCTTCTGTGTTCTGATTTCGGTGATCCGCATCATTCTTCAACCGCAATATCAATATCCACATGCTTATGCGGCCGTGCTTCGGCGGCGGGCAGGTCTTCCCCTTCCGCTTCCGGTTCGGTTGCCAGCACGACACCGGGCTCTTTTTCCATCAGAATATCCATCAGTTTGCCTTCGATCTCATTGGCCAGTTCCTGATTATCTTCAAACAGTTGTTTCACATTATCGCGGCCTTGACCGAGGCGCAAATCGCCATAATAGAACCAGGCGCCCGATTTCTTGATCAGCCCGGTTTCCACACCGGCGTCCACAATTTCGCCGACATGCGAAATCCCTTTGCCGAACATAATATCAAATTCCGCCGTTTTGAAGGGCGGCGCCACTTTGTTCTTGACCACCTTCACTTTGGTGCGGTTGCCCACGGTTTCGCTCCCGTCTTTGATCGGCTCGCCTTTGCGCACATCCAGGCGCACGCTGGCATAAAACTTCAATGCCCTGCCGCCGGTGGTGGTTTCGGGATTCCCATACATCACGCCGATTTTTTCACGCAGTTGGTTGATAAAGATGGCGGCGCAATCGGTTTTGGCCAAAGCCCCGGTCATTTTACGCAGCGCCTGCGACATCAGCCGCGCCAACTGCCCGACATGAGAATCGCCCATTTCGCCCTCAATTTCAGCCTTTGTTACCAAAGCGGCCACCGAGTCGATAACGATAATGTCGATCGCGCCCGACCGCACCAGGGCTTCCGCGATCTGCAACGCTTGCTCTCCCGAATCCGGCTGGGAAACAAGCAGGCTGTCAATATCCACGCCGAGATGAGCGGCATAGACCGGATCCAGCGCATGCTCTACATCAATAAAAGCCGCTGTTCCGCCTGCCTTTTGCGCTTCCGCTACACAGTGCAGCGCCACCGTGGTTTTCCCGGAAGATTCCGGCCCGTAGATCTCCACGATTCTGCCGCGCGGGATCCCCCCGATGCCGAGCGCCAGATTCAGCGTAAGCGAACCGGTGCTGATATGTTCCACATTCATGGCAACATTTTCGCCCAGTCGCATAACCGCGCCTTTTCCGAATTGCTTTTCAATTTGATCCATGGCGGTTTTCAGCGCCTTGGCTTTCCCCTCTTCCGTGGTTTCTTTTATGGGAGATTTCAACTGCGTCTTTTGTGCCATTTTCATTTTTCCTTTCTATTTTGAAGTTGCGAATACCGCTCGTTTGATTCCGTTCAAATCTTCTTTGGTCCCGATGTCGGAAAATCCCGCTTCCCGCATCAAATCCGTGACCGCGGCGCTTTGTTTGGCGCCGACCTCGAAAATCAGCATTCCGCCCGGCGCCAGACTGCCGGCATATCCCGCCAGAATCGCGCGGTAGAAATCCAACCCGTCTTCCCCGCCGAAAAAGGCGGTTTCCGGCTCAAATGCCGTTTCGGGCGACATAATTTCCTTTTCCCCGGCCGCCACATACGGCGGATTACTCACGATCAGATCAAAGCACTGATCCGCGGCCGTCTTTTCCATCACATCTCCCGCCAGCGCCCGGGCGTTTTCCGCTCCGTTTTTCTCGATATTCTGTGCTGAATATCGCATGGCTTCCGGGTATTTTTCCACCAGAAGAACCTCTGCTTGCGGACATTCTTTGGCAATAGCAATGCCGATACAGCCGCTTCCTGCGCAAAGATCCAATACCCGCGGGGCTTCTTTCCCCTTTAAAAAGTCAAGGCATTTTTCCACCACGCATTCCGTATCCGCCCGCGGCGCCAAAACCCCGGGGCCTACGGCAAACGGATACCCGTAAAACCACCACTCGCCCAAAATATACTGTAAGGGGTAATGGATTTCTCTTTGCCGCAAAATCGCCGTCAGATTATTCTGTGCAAAGGGGGATAGTTGCTCGTTATAGCGCGTCAGGATCTGCATATTGGTCATCCCGGTGACATGGCGAAGAATGTGCTTGGCTTCGGTCACATATTCTTCGATCCCGGCGGCCGCTAATGTTTTTTTCGTGTGTTGATAGGCTTCAAATATCGTCATGCTGTTCGCCGTTATCCTCTTTTGTTTCTTTGCTTTCGTCCTTTGCGTCAACACTGCGATCCACATCCGGTGTTTCCGGCTCACAAGCGCGCAATGCCGCAATGGCGATCTCGATCATATCGTCCTTCGGTTCCTTGGTCGTGATCCGCTGCATCCAAAGCCCGGGTGCCGAGATGATGCGTGTGAACAGATTATCATACCGCCCGCAGGCCTTCAACACTTCAAATCCCGCACCGCAAACCAGCGGCACCAGCAAGATCTTCACAACCACCCAAAGCCATGCAATGTTGTAAACGCCCGGAAAAATCAACTGGATCACCGTGGAAAACAAAATACTGACCAAAATCATCAAAATCATGAACGAAGTGCCGCAGCGCGGATGAAACCGGCGTTGCTTTCGCACATTTTCCACCGTCAGCGGCAAACCGTGTTCATAGCAGAAAATGGTTTTATGCTCCGCGCCGTGATACATGAAAACGCGCTTGATATCCGGCATCATGGCCACCGCGCTGATATATGCCACAAAAATGATCAATTTCAGCAGTTGCTCGATACTGGAACGCACCACCGAGGAAAACTCATGATGAAAAAGATGCTGTAATCCCCCCACCGCAAGGCGCGGCAGAAGCATGAACAACACGATCGCCAAGGCCACGCCCAGCACCGTGGCAATGACCATAATCACGGTCATCAAAGGACTTTCTTTTTTCTTTTCCTGCGGCTTTGGGGCGGTTTCTTTTTGCCCTTTTTCATCTTCTATATCGGTAAAGCCGGATTTTTCCGCCGAGAGCATCATGGCGCGATACCCCTGGATCATCGACTCCACAAACGAAACGATCCCACGCAAAACGGGGATTTTTAAAATTTTGATTTTATCCCGGATACTTTTATGTGAAAGATAAGTAATATCGATAGATTGATCGGGAAGTCGCACGGCAAGCGCGGTTTTTTCCGGGCTTTTCATCATAATGCCCTCGATCAGCGCCTGCCCGCCTATGGAAGTGTATTTTGCCATTCTGTTCACCGTTCCTCGTTGATAGATTCGTTCTCGTCGGCGGCTTTCGGTTCGGTTTCCTCTTGCCCGGTCAGCGGAAGCACGATCGTTACCGTTGTGCCTACGCCCTCGGTGCTTTCCAAAAACAGAAGCCCGTCGTGTTGTTTAATGATCTCATCCGCTACCGCAAGCCCGATGCCGGAGCCGCGCACGGTTTTATTCGCTTTGTAGAATTTTTCTTTAACGCGGTCAATATCCTGTGCGGGGATCCCCACGCCGGTATCTTTGACCGAAATACGCACACAGCCTTCTTCGCACAGTTGATCCACCAGGACTTGCCCGCCTTTTTCGGTATATTTTACCGCGTTATCAATAATATTGATGAAAACCTGTTTCAAGCGATCCCGGTCGCCCGAAACGGTAATATCTTCCGCCGGGCGGGTAAAAATCAACTCGATCCCCTGTTGCCGCGCCAATTCCACATACATATTGACCGATTCGGCCAATAATTCGGAAATATTCAAAGGTTTTGACACCATGGAAAGCCGCCCGGTTTCCATCCTTGAAAAATCAAGCAGTTCTTCCACCAACCCCGAAAGGCGATCCGCTTCCGACAAAACCACATCCAGCCCTCTTCGCACCAGCGCTTCATCCGTTCCGAGTGACATTTTCGCAGTTTCCCCCCACCCGCGGATAGCCGTAAGCGGCGTACGCAATTCATGGGAAACCGAGGAAATAAAATCGTTTTTCATGTTTTCCGCCTGATCCAATTCAGACGCCATGTAATTGATGGTATCGCACAATTCCCCGATCTCATCATTTTTCTCAATCTCGATACGGGAATTAAAATCCCCCATGGCGATTTTCCGCGCCGTATTGCTGACCTTACGGATCGGCACAACGATCGAGCGGATAAAGAAAAGCCCGGAAAAAGCGCAAAACGCCAAAATCACCAAAGCGATCAGAATCAAAATCAAAATCAGATTGAAAACCATTCGGTCGGCCGTCCGCAGGGAAGTGACCCATCGGTATGCGCCGAGATACCGCCCCGAAGCGTCATGCAAAGCGGTGCTGCACGCTAATACCCGCTCCCCCGCGGCGGTTTTCAATTTTACGGTATGAGAGCCGCCGTTTTCTTTCACATATTCATAATCCGGCATACTCACCCGGTCGGGCTGAAAGCCGGTGGTCGTCACGATGACATTGTCGTGCCGGTCGATCACCTGCACTTCCAATTTATCTTTGTATTGAAAATTGGCAGCCAACTCAATCGCCGCGTCCCGAAAACCGGGAACCGTGGTATTGGCCAGCGCGTTGAACTCATAAGCCAGATCGTTGGAAAGCGCCTCGATCCGCTCGGTATAAATCGAAACGAAAATCAGGGAAAACGCCACTACCACCGTGCAAACGATCAGCACTATGATCAAAAACATATTCATAAACCATCTTAAAGCGATGCTTTTGAACTTAATGTCTACCTGCACGGGTTTTCCCTCCTTTTCGTGTTTTACCTGTTTAATGTGTATTCCATTTATAGCCCATGCCCCAAACCGTTACCAGATATTTCGGCTCGGAAGGGTCGTCCTCGATCTTCATGCGCAGTCTGCGAATATTGACATCCACGATTTTTTCTTCCCCGAAATAGTTCGAGCCCCAAACCCGGTTCAGAATGTCCGTGCGGTCAAGCGCCGTATCGGGATTGTTGAAGAAATACTCGATCATCTGAAACTCAACCTGCGTCAGTTCAATATTTCTGCCGCTTTTTAACAATGTGCGCCGCCGCAGATTCAATGTAAATTCGCCTAATGTAATATCATCGCTCGGAGGTGCTGCGGGTTTGGTGTTGTGCATTTCCACCCGGCGGTAAAGGGAATCGACCCGCGCCAACAATTCGGTAGGGCTGAACGGTTTGGTGATATAATCGTCCGCCCCGATCATCAAACCGCTGATTTTATCCATTTCCTGGGTGCGCGCCGTCAGCATAATAATGCCGAGCGTTTCACTGCGCCGCCGCAACTCTTTGCAAAGCGTAAACCCATCCATCCCCGGCATGGAAATATCCAGCAGCGCAATATCGATCCCTTCGGTTTCACTGTCATACAGTTCCAACGCCTCTTCGCCGGAGCCTGCCTCGATCACCGTATATCCTACCCGTTTCAGGTTGATGGCCTCAAACTCCCGGATCGCCGCTTCATCTTCCACGATCATGATTTTTTTCATCGCTGTTCCTCCTATTCGATGATCTTGAATGCTTTTTTTACATCCGCGATTTTGAACCCGTCCGGATTGGAGGGGCCTTCCTTACATAAAAACACCGATACATCATCTCTGGTCAACAACCGGTATTCGCCCCGCTCGAATTTTTCGCTGTCATACTTCGAGGCAGGCACGGTCTTAAAACTCAAAAGCAATTCCCCGGCCCGTTCATTCTCGGCATCATAACGGTAGATCTCGCGCAAATGCTCCTCGGTATCTTTTAAGACGGCGATCTGCCCGGACAACTTGGCGGGAAGAATGTAATAATACCCGTCTGTCGTGTTCATCATGGCGGTCAACTGTGCCGTCAGGATCTCGCCATTGTAAGAACACCATTTCGTTAAATACAGTTTTTCGTTGACATCCGCCTGTGCAACGGAAGGCACATTCTCTTGTATGGGGATCTCCAATACCCCGTCGCCGTTAATATCCTGCACGGGAAGAGAAGCGGAGCGAAGCGTTGCCGTTGTTTCGCCCGATTCGGCGTTAAAAAGCGGATTGACCAACCGGTTTTTCTCAATAAAAAGCACTTC
>CACXFE010000038.1 GCA_902766855.1 Oscillospiraceae bacterium
TTTCATATCCGCAATCGGCTCGATCCCGGCGGTGCGGGAAACCAGATCCGCTATAAAACGCCCGGTATCGGGATCGCCCGTTCGATGGAATGCAATTCCCGGGCAGGAGCCGATCAGCACCGCCTTGCCTTTTCCGAAGGCATGGCAGGTAACGGCAGCATCGCCGTTTTCATAGTGCGCCAAAACAGCAGCGTCCTCTACCTCGAAAGACTGCCGATAATGATAACCGAGGCATTTTTTGCCCTGATTGTTTGCGAATGCGATCATATCCGCGTCGATCTGATCCGCCCAATTTCCTTCATACGCATTGCGAAAAACCGAGGCGCTCACGGTAGAAGCCTCCCGGCAACCGAACACGGTTTCAAACCCGTATCCCGGCAAGACGGTATGATGCAGATTATTTTCACTGTTGAAAGCGCCAAACAACGCTTCGGACACCAGCGTGCCGCCATCCGCCACATATCGGCGCACTTTTTCCGCCGCGCGGGAATCCACATAATACGGGAGCGGATAATAAATGGCCCGGTAACCAGAAAGATCTTCCTCGATCAGTTGATTTTCCGAAATCACCGTAACCGGCAAATCGGCGTTATAAAGAGCGCGGAATGCCCCTTCGACCGACTGGTGATATAACCGTTCCGAAGATTCCACCGCCCATAAAAAGACCTCATCCGCTTTACTTCTTACAACCGCGATCGCCGGCGCTTTCGGCAAGGCTTTTAATAACCGATCGGTGTGATCTTGCAGCGCGCGATTCACCTTTGCTGCATAGCCGAGCCAAGGCGTTTCGCCGCCGTCCATCGCGGTCAACCCCCACGCGGGGGCCTCCCAACCGAGGCGCTCCGGCCGATACTGCCAAAACAGAAATCCTTTGATCCCCTGCCCGAACGGCACAAAAATATGCCGCTTGATGTCCCGCAAAGACGGAATGGCCGGGTGTGAAAAAGTGGTGCCGCCGATGGCGTGAATTTCCGCGTTGAGAACCCATTTTCCTTTTGCCGCACCGACACTGCACGCCGCGGAAAAAGGATTGCTCCCGTTACTGTTGCCAAACCAATCCATTTCCTTTGCGAGCAAATAGGATTCCGAGCAGGTGTTCACAAAATCAAACTCGGGAACTTCATGCACCATCACGCTGTGCGTGCGATCAAACTTGCGAACCGCCTCGGCGCGCATATGAACTTCTTCGGCAAGGGTTTCGGCAAAAAAAGCGCGCCAATCGATCATATCCCGGTAAGTTCGCCCGTCACGCGGGGGCTCCACTTCCTCCCAGTCACCATAACGGCGCCCCCAACACTTGCAAAGCGCTTCCAGCGTGCCGTACTGCTTTTTCAGCCACTCCCGGAAGGCACGAACCGAATGTTCGCAGTAACATACCATATGATCCTGTATCGGCTCGCGGGCGACGCCGCAGGTCAATTCCGGCTCGTTCCAAAGATCCCAGCAAAACATGGCGGGATGATCGGCGTAACGCTGTGCCACGGCCTCCGTAAAGCGGCGGCGGCATTCGATGCCCTGCGGGTGGTGCAGGCACGGCCCCGGCGCCCCGCCGATCTGCCGGCAGGATATGGATTGCGGGCGAAGAATACGCCCGCTTGATGTGATCATAAAGGACTCCGGATATTTTTTGTTAAACCAATGCGGCGCCACATCATAAATAATGTTGATGACTACCCGAAGGCCGAGATCGCGGCAAATATCCATTAAGCGATCCAGATCGGAAAAGTCAAACTGCTCCTCCTTCGGCATATTCCATCCCCATTGCGCCCACAGTTTAACGGTGTTGAAGCCGTGATCACGAAAAGAGGTCAGATCGCGCAGCCAATCCTCTTCAAGCGGTGTAGGCGCGCGATAATATTGGGCGCCAAACGGAATAAAGGTCAACTCTTTCAATGGAAATCCTCCTCTGAACAGGATGCGAGCAACCGCAAATGTACCATATTGACAAAACGGTATGGCGTATCCTTTTGTGTGAAAACAAATTGCATTTGCCGGATTTCTTCTTGCGGCAAATTTTGAAAAACCCGCATTTTCATTCGCTCCATTATTAAAAAAATTAAAATTTTTTCATTTTGGTATTGCAAAAGAAAGAAGTTTATGATATAATACTTTTCGCTTGACATGAAGGCGTAGCTCAGTTGGTTAGAGTACCTGCTTGACATGCAGGGGGTCGGTGGTTCAAGTCCACTCGTCTTCACCATCTTAATCGGAGGCTTAGCTCAGCTGGTCAGAGTGCCTGCTTCACACGCAGGAGGTCGCGCGTTCGAGCCGCGCAGTCTCCACCATCGCCGTTTCCCTTATAGGAGGGAAGCGGCTTTTTCTTTACCGTAATGGTATCGCTTTTTCTGCGTCAGTAAAAACACTGCCGTTACCAGCGCCGCCATTCCTTCCGCGATCACACAGGAACACCAGATCCCGTCAGTCCCCCATAAAAGCGGAAGCAACAGTACCGACGCCGTTTCAAAAACAAGCGTGCGCAAAAACGAGATCAGCGCCGAAATCAGCCCGTTGTTCAGCGCGGTAAAAAAGCCCGACCCGAAAATGGCGATCCCGGCAAACAAAAAAGAAAATGAATAGAACAAAAACGCGCGTTTGGTCAGAGCAAGCAGAGCCGGATCATATCCCACAAACAGCATGGAAAACGGAGTGGAAAGCACCTCGCCCAACAAGAGCATTACGACCGAAGACGCGCCGATCAAGCACAGGCTTTTTTGCAAAAGACTACGCAATTCAGCGTGGTTTTGCGCCCCGTAATGAAAGCCGATCACCGGGGCTGTTCCCACCGAATAGCCAATAAACACCCCAACAAAGAATAAACCGACATACATCAGCACCCCGTTGGCGGCGATCCCGTTTTCGCCCGCGTATTTCATCAACTGCATATTATACAGCATACTGATAAACGACATGGAAAATCCGGTCATCAACTCGGAAGATCCATTGGTGCAGGTTTTAAGCAAAGCGCGGCCGTCCCATTCCGGCACTGTTAAGCGAAGGCGCGCAGAGCGCGGGCGCAGAAAATACACCACCGGCACAAAACCACCCACCAGTTGACTGATCGCCGTGGCGCTTGCCGCCCCGGCGATACCCCAACCGAACACGGCGATGAACAACCAATCCAGCCCCATATTGGCCACACCCGCCGCCACCGTGACCGCAAACCCCAGTTGCGGTTTTTCCGCGGCGACAAAGAAACTCTCAAATACATGCTGCAACATAAAACCGGGCAAAGCCATCAAAACGATCCGCCCGTACTGCACGCATTCTTCCAGCATTTCGCCTTCCGCGCCTAACCGCACCGCGATCACGCGAATGAAAGCGATCCCGCCGGCCGCCAATATCACGCCGGTGCCGATCGCAACGCAAACCAGCATGGAAAACAAGCGGTTGGCCTTCTCCGCCTGCCCTTCCCCCATGGTTTTGGAAACCAAAGCACTGCCGCCGGTGCCGAACATAAACCCGAATGTTCCGAGGATCATGATAAACGGCATGATAAAATTAACGGCGGCAAACGGCGTTTTGCCTGCAAAATTCGAAACGAAAAATCCGTCCACCACCCCGTACAGCGAAGTGAAAAGTATCATCGCGATCGACGGCAGTGTAAACCGCAGGATTTTTCGCGTTGTAAAATGATCTGATAACTGAATAGCCATATAGTTCCTCCGTGGTGACAGTATACCGCATGAAGATTGAAAAATCAAGAGAATCCGACAAATCCGCAAAAACGCATTTTTTTGCATTTTTCTCTTGCTTTTTTGAATATTATGCGTTATACTGGTATCAAATGAATCATTCAGTTGAAGCACACAGAAAAGCCCCGGGCTTGACCGTGTGCGGATGAAACTTTGGAGAATCCCGTTTAAAGCGGGTGCCGAAGGGGCAAAGTGGATCACACGAATCTCTCAGGCAAAAGGACAAAGTGTTGTTAAATTTCTGTCTTTTTGCCGAACGGTTTTTCCGTTCGGCACTTTTTTTGGAGGTTGAAAAAATGGAAGCATTTATCAAAAAACTGACCGAGATCAACGATGCGATCAACGGCTTTGTCTGGGTAAAGATCGGGTTGTTTCTCTTGCTCGGAACCGGCATTCTGCTCACGGTCAGCACCAAGTTTTTCCAATTATCGCATATCGGGCACTGGTGGAAAAGCACGATCGGCGGTGTTTTTAAGAAAGACAGCGCCGCCACCCGCAAAACCGATAAAAAAAGCATTTCGCAATTTCAGGCTCTTTGCACCGCCCTTGCCGCCACCATCGGCACCGGCAATATCGCCGGCGTATCGGCGGCTATCGTGATCGGCGGGCCGGGCGCGGTTTTCTGGATGTGGGTTGCCGCCTTTTTCGGAATGATGACCAACTATTCGGAAAATGTGTTGGGCATTTACTTCCGCCGCAAAAATAAAAACGGCGAATGGGCTGGCGGCCCGATGTACTACTTGCAGGACGGACTCGGCGCAAAAAAACACTGCCGCGGGCTTGGCAGGTTTTTAGCGATTCTCTTTTCGATTTTTGCGATCCTCGCCTCTTTCGGGATCGGCAATATGGGGCAGGTCAACAAAATCACCCTCAATTTGCAATCCGCCTTTTTTAACAACGCGCCGGAATGGACGCTTGCGGGCATCCCGATGGTTCCCTTCCTGATCGGTGTCTTTCTTTTGATCGTTTCCGCACTGATCATCATCGGCGGGTTACAGCGCATTGCCGCAGTTGCGGAACGCATCGTCCCCTTTATGGCGATTCTTTATGTTTTGGGCACTTTGGTGGTCTTTTGCGCCCATATTTCCAGCATCGGCGCCATGTTTACCGCCATTTTCAAATTTGCGTTCGGCGTGAAGGCCGTAGGCGGCGCCGCCGCCGGGATCGTGTTCAAAACCGTTGTGACGCAAGGATTTAAAAGAGGGGTATTTTCAAATGAAGCCGGGCTTGGCAGTTCGGTTATGGTACACTCCTCCTCCAATGTGAAAGAGCCGGTCACCCAAGGAATGTGGGGCATTTTCGAAGTCTTCTTTGATACCTTTGTCGTTTGCACCATGACGGCGGTCGCCGTGCTTTCATCCGGCTATATTGATTTGAAAACCGGGCTTGCCAAAGCCGGTACGAACGACGCTACCCTGGTAGCACAGGCGTTCAGCAATGTTTTCGGCAAAGGCGGCGAGATCTTTGTGGCACTGGCGATTTTACTGTTTGCTTTTACCACCGTACTCGGTTGGTCGCAATACGGCTCTCGGGCGGTGGAATACCTGTTCGGGGAAAAAGCGGTGAAAATTTATCAGGTCGTTTTCGTTTTGATGATCCTGTCCGGCGCTTTGATGACTTCTTCACTTGCATGGGATATTTCCGATACTTTCAACGGTTTGATGATGATTCCCAACCTGATCGGCGTATTGGTGCTGTTCCCGGTGGTTGTGAAAATCACTTCCAACTATAAGGCGCGCATTTTGAAAAAACAGGATCTTTCCCCACTTTGCAGTTATACCGATGAGCAGCAATCATGAATATAAAAAATGCGCCGGAAACGGCGCATTTCAGTCTGTCGAAAAACCAAAATCAACCACTTGGCGCCGATTTCGGCGCCATTTTTGTTTTTCCGGCGACAAGTGCGTCGGAAA
>CACXFE010000039.1 GCA_902766855.1 Oscillospiraceae bacterium
CTGGAACTGGCTTTGTTAAAAACTCACTATTACGGCGGCATCAAGAAATACCAATGGGTTGCCATGCCGCTGGCACTGCACGGCGTTTTCGCTCTGAAAGACGGCACGGTGAAAGAGGTTTCCATCGGGGAAGAGCCGGAGGAGCCGAAGTTTGTGATCAACGATCTGCTTCCGCATTTGGCGGCCGAACAATCCAAAAGAACATTGGCTGACGGGATCCGCGGCGAGGAACTCAATGTGTTGATCGGCAGTCATCCGTTTAAAGATGATAAGGGCAGCGAACTGGTCAAACTGAATGTGTTAAAACTGCTTCATGAAAAATATGGGGTGACGGAGGAAGACTTCCTTTCCGCCGAACTGGAAATTGTGCCGGCGTACCATGCTTCGGATATCGGGTTTGACCGCTCGATGATCGGTGCTTACGGGCAGGATGACCGCGTATGCGCCTACCCGGCTTTAACGGCGATTCTGGAAGTGGAAAACCCGAAGAAGACCGCGATCGCGATCCTGACCGATAAAGAAGAAATCGGCTCTGTGGGAAACACGGGGTTGGAATCGGATTTCCTGCGCTTTGTGGTGGAAGACCTTGCCAAAATGCAGGGGGGCGACGGAACGGTGGCGCTGCGAAATTCCAAGTGCCTTTCCGCGGATGTGAACGCCGCAAACGATCCTACTTTCCAGGATGTTATGGAGCGCCGCAACGCTTCCTACCTCAATCACGGTGTTGTGGTGACAAAATATACCGGGGCACGCGGAAAATCCGGCACATCAGACGCGTGCGCGGAATACACGGCGGAAGTACGCGCCATGATGGATAAAGCGGGCATCACCTGGCAGATCGGGGAACTCGGCAAAGTGGACGCGGGCGGCGGCGGAACGGTCGCCATGTTTATCGCCAATATGGGTGTGGATGTGATCGACCTCGGCGTGCCGGTGCTTTCCATGCACGCGCCGTTTGAAACTACTGCGAAATTCGATGTTTATATGTGCTATCGCGCCATGTTTGAATTTATGAAATAATGCCGCCTGTCGGCAAGAAAGGGGGAAGGGGTTTGCAGGAAAAAACCATCGCCGCAATTTCCACGGCACTCGGGGAAAGCGCGGTGGGGATGATCCGGATTTCGGGCAGCGAAGCGATCGCGGTTGCCGATCGGGTGTTTTGCGCTGTTTCCGGCAAGCCGCTTTCCTCCTTGAAAGGGTACGCGGCGGCTTACGGCGAAGTGAAAGACGGGGAGCGCGTGATTGATGACGGAGTTGCTTTGGTCTTTCGCGCACCGAAAAGTTACACGGGGGAAGATGTGGTGGAAATCACCCTCCACGGGGGAAGGCTGCTTTTATTGGAAGCCCTTCGCCTGATTTTGGAAAACGGTGCAAAGCCCGCCGCCCCCGGTGAATTTACCAAGCGCGCCTTTTTGAACGGCAAAACCGATCTGACCAAAGCGGAAAGCATCATGGGCTTGATTTCTGCCAAATCATCCGCCGAACTGCGGCTGTCCCGTGCGGCGCATCTTGGGAAGATCAGCAAAAGTATTGCCGAAATTGAAGAACATCTGTTATTGCTTGACGCTTCGATTGCCGCTTTTTCGGATTATCCCGATGAAGAACTGGAAGGTGTAAGCCCCGCGCATTTTGCGGAGCATCTCGATTTTGCCGAAAACGCCCTTCAAAGGATGCTTTCTTCATATGAAGCAGGGCGCGTTCTGCGGGAAGGGGTTGAAACGGCGATCGTCGGGAAACCAAATGTGGGAAAATCCACGGTGATGAATTTGCTCAGCGGTACCGAGCGTTCGATCGTGACCGAGATCCCCGGCACCACGCGCGATGTGGTGGAAGAATCGGTGATTGCCGGCGGTGTTTGTCTGCGTTTGGCGGATACGGCCGGGATCCGTAAGACGGAGGACGCCGTGGAAGCAATCGGAGTCAGCCGTGCGAAAAACCGGCTGGACACGGCGGAACTGGTTTTGGCGGTATTGGATGCAAGCCGTCCGTTGGATGAGGACGACCGGGCGCTGCTTGCCGCCTTACGGGGGCGAACCTGCCTTGTGATCCTCAATAAAAACGATCTGCCCGAACAGATCGACCGCAAGGATCTGCAAGGCTTTTACACGGTGGAAACCTCCGCCCTGAACGGGGAAGGATACGAGGCGCTTTGTGCGGCGATCGGGAAGATCACCCACACCGCGGGGCTTGACCCGGACAGCGCGGTGCTGATGAATGAACGCCAACGCGCTTGCGCGGCAAAAGCATATGAAAGCATCAAAGAGGCAAAAAACGCGCTTGCTTCCGGCTTTACGACCGACGCGGTGGGCGTTTGTGTGGATGATGCGCTGGCGGCGCTTTATGAATTAACGGGGAAACGTGTGACCAATGAGGTCGCGGAGGAGATATTTGAACATTTTTGTGTCGGAAAGTAAGATTTCCGGCTGATTTTAAGAGAAAGTGGTTGTGCGGTTTACATGGTCTTTTCAAGCCTGACATTTTTATTTTTATTCCTGCCGCTGAATTTTTTTACTTACCTGTTAGCGCGGGATATCAAAGCAAAGAATACGGTCATGCTGATCTTTTCTTTGATTTTTTACGCATGGGGTGAGCCGGTTTATATTCTCTTATTGGTGGGAATGACCTTTTTTGACTGGCTTTTGATGCTGTTGCTTTCCAAACATCGGAAAAGCGCGCTGCTTTCCAAATTGTTTTTGGCGGCGGCGGTCACCTTCAATTTGCTCTTGCTCGGAATTTTTAAATACGGCACCTTTGTCCTGTCCAATTTCCGGGCGATTTTCGGCGTACCCGAGGCGGTGCCGAATATTCTATTGCCGATCGGCATTTCCTTTTATACTTTCCAACTGCTGACTTACTGCGTGGATGTGTACCGCGGGGTTGTGCCGGCACAGCGCAGTTTCAAGTTATTGCTTCTTTATGTCAGTATGTTCCATCAATGTATCGCGGGGCCGATCGTGCGGTATCAGGATATCAGCGCGGAACTGGTTGACCGCCGCGCCACCCATACCGATATTGCGGAAGGTATCAACCGTTTCTTAGTGGGACTTGCGAAAAAAGCCATTCTTGCCAACACCTGCGCCGAAATCGTTTCCAAATTACTGGCGCCGGACGGCGGCGATCTTTCGGTATTGGCAGAAAGAAGCGTGCTTTCCCTGTGGGTAGGCGCTTTGGCGTTTTCCATGCAAATTTATCTTGATTTTTCCGCTTATTCGGATATGGCTATCGGGATGGGGCGGATGATCGGGGTACATTATACCGAAAACTTCCGTTACCCTTATGTTTCAGCCTCTGTTTCCGAGTTTTGGCGCCGTTGGCATATCACTTTGGGGAGTTTTTTCCGGGATTACCTGTATATCCCGTTGGGCGGCAACCGCAAAGGCAAAGGCAGGACGATCTTCAATCTGTTGATTGTTTGGGCATTGACCGGGCTTTGGCACGGTGCTTCCTGGAACTTTGTATTGTGGGGATTGTATTTCTTTGTGTTTATTGCTTTGGAAAAACTTTTCCTCGGAAAACTGCTGGCAAAATGCAAAGTGGTTTCCCACCTTTATCTTTTGCTTGTCGTATACTTCGGGTGGGTCCTTTTTAAATTTGACCGCCTTGCCGATGTAGGCACGGTGTTCAGCGGGTTGTTCGGGCTGAACGGCAATCCCGTTTCGGATTTCGAAACGGTGACGACCGTGAAAAGTTATACCGTGATTTTGCTCATCTGCGTACTGGCCTGCACGCCGCTTGTCAATCGGTTGATTTTGCTTTCGAAACGCGCGGCGGCAAAATCGCGTGTGGTTTTTGCGGCATATGCCGTGCTGCAGTTTGTCCTGCCGATCGGGTTGCTGATCTTATCGGTCGCGGCGCTGGTAGGCAATAGTTATAATCCGTTCTTGTATTTCAGGTTTTAAAGGGTGTTTATGTTGAGTAAATCCAATCTTTCCAATTCAAAAAAGACAGCGCAAAAGGCTGTTCGGCGGCAGAAACAGTTGAATATTGTGTTTGTTCGCACCGTGTTGTTTCTGTTCCTCGGCTTTTTTGTGCTTGCTTTGATTATTCCGCTGCGCCCGCGTTATTCGGAAACCGAAAAGCGGGAACTGGCCAAATTCCCGAAGTTCACGGCGGAATCCTTCTTTTCCGGGAAATATTTTGACGGGATCTCGGAATGGTATGCCGATACCTTTCCGTTTCGGGAACGGTTTGTTTCTTTAAACGCGGCGCTTTCCTCGGTATACGGGAAAAGCGATGTGCGCATTCACGGCACGGTAGAACAGGGGGACGAAATCCCCGATGTGCCCCCCGCAAGCGAGCCGGAGCCGGTTTCCGAGCCGGAAACCGATGCTTCTTCCACCGACTCCTCGCAATCGTCCAAAACGGTATCCGATGAGGTTTCTTCGGTTGCTTCGGCGCCGGAATCCTCTTCGCAGAACAGCACTTCCTCCGCCGCCCCCGCACCGACAACGCAAGCGTTGGACGCATTGCTGATCAATGGGGACACGGCGTATGAATACTATAATTTTGTGCGCCCGGTGGCGGACGGATATATTGCCACGGTAAACCGCGCGGCACAATTATTGAACGGCAAAGCCACGGTGTATGATATCATCGTGCCGACAAGCATGGGGATCACCGCGCCCGAAAGGCTGACGGCGACAGTCAATACTTCCGATCAGAAAAAAGCGATCGACTATATGTATGCCGGGATGCGCGGCGTGAAGACCGTGCCGCTCTACGATGTGCTGAAAGGCCATCGGGATGAATATATCTATTTCCGTACCGATCACCATTGGACGGCTTTGGGCGCCTATTATGCCTATTTGCAGTTGATGACGGTGAAGGACGCCGCCGCCGTTCCGCTTACTTCCTTTATTGAGCGGCCGTTCCCGGGGTATCTCGGCTCGTTCTATACCACCAGTAAAAAACTGCCCCAGTTGGCGGCCAATCCCGATACGGTTTACGCTTATCAACCGCCTTCCACCAATGCCGCGCTGATTACCGACGCACCGGGAAAATCCTTCAACGCGGACATCATTTCGGATATGACCAGATCCAGCGGGAAATATCTTACCTTTATTAAGGGCGATCATCCGCTGACCTATATCAAAAATCCGACTTTGACGGATGGCAGCGTGTGTATTTTGATCAAAGAGTCTTTCGGAAACGCTTTTGCGCCTTTCCTTGTAGAGCATTATGAGCATTTGTATATCGTAGATTATCGCTATATCGCAAAAGTGGATAATCGCGGCCTTGTGCAGTTCTGCAACGAAAAAGGCGGCACGACGACCGATGTGATCTTTATGAACAATATCTCCGCCACCCGTAACCGAAGCATTATGGGAAATTTGAGTGATTTTGTAAAATAATATAGCAATATCTGTGATTCTGCTAATCCCGGCGTTTGTTTTTTCCCGGGAAATCCGGTATAATAACAAAGAATTTTCTAATAGTAGGAGGACGATCATGAACGAACACATTACATTGGTTGTGATGGCAGCCGGAATGGGCAGCCGTTTCGGGGGGTTGAAGCAAATTGCCCCCATCGGTAAAAACGGAAAAATTTTGCTTGATTATTCGGTGTATGATGCGGTGAAAGCCGGGTTTGATAAAGTGGTTTTTGTAATCAAACACGCCATCGAAGAAGATTTTAAGGCTGTCATCGGGAAACGCATTGAAAAAATGGTGAAGACCGAATATGTTTTTCAGGAGATCGACCGCTTGCCCGATGGGTTTACCTGCCCGCCCGGGAGGGAAAAACCGTGGGGAACCGCACACGCCATTCTTTGTTGTCAAGACACGGTGAAAGAGCCGTTTGCGGTGATCAATGCCGATGATTTTTACGGGAAATCCGCCTTCCGGCAAATGGCAGATTTTTTGCGGCACAACGAATCGGATTACGGGATGGTAGGGTTCCGCCTTGTCAACACATTAACGGAAAACGGCTCGGTTTCCCGTGGAGTGTGCGAAATTCAAAACGGCAAACTGAAAAGCGTGACCGAGCGCACGAAAATTGTGGATTGCCGCTACACGGAAGATGACGGCGCCACTTGGATCGCCCTGCCGCCCGACACGGTGGTTTCCATGAATTTGTGGGGATTAACGCCGGATTTCTTTGCCTATGCGCAGGAGGGATTCAAACGGTTCCTTGCCGAAAAAATTGATCAGCCGAAATCGGAATACTATCTGCCGAGTGTGATTTCCTCCTTGATTGAATCGGGGGAAAAGCAGGTGGAAGTGATGATCGCCGAAGAAAAGTGGTACGGTGTTACCTATAAGGAAGATAAAGACAGTGTTTCCGCCGCTATCATCCAAATGGAAGAAGACGGACTTTACGAGGGGTTATAAGATATGAAATTTATTACAGTTGATTCCTATGACAAAATGAGCCGCCAAGCCGCCAACATCATTTCAGCGCAAGTGATTATCAAGCCGGACAGTGTACTGGGGCTGGCAACCGGCTCCACGCCGATCGGCGCTTACAAACAGTTGATCAAATGGTATGAAAAAGGCGATATTGATTTCAGCCGCGTCACTTCGGTGAATTTGGATGAATATGTAGGGCTGGACGGTCATGACGAGCAGAGTTATCGCTATTTCATGAATAAAAACTTTTTTGAACATATCAATATTGACCTTGACAATACCTATGTACCGAATGGGTGCGCGGTAGATTTACAGGGCGAAGGCAAAGCGTATGACGAGCATATCCGCCAACTCGGCGGTATTGATTTGCAGTTGCTGGGGATCGGGCATGACGGGCACATCGGATTCAACGAGCCGGATGATTATTTCATTAAAAGTACCCATGTGGTCGATTTGCATGAATCGACCGTCAAGGCCAATGCCCGCTTTTTTGCCAGTGAAGATGAGGTGCCCAAGCGCGCGATCACCATGGGCATGGTATCCATCATGCAGGCGAAAAAGATTTTGCTGATTGCCTCCGGCAAAGAAAAACGCGAGATCCTGGAAAAATCTTTTTACGGGCCGATCACGCCGAGAATCCCGGCCTCGATTTTGCAGCTGCATCACGATATCACCGTGATTTACAGTGAGAATTGATGATGGATAAGACCAATGTGATGCGGATTCTGGATCAAGCCAAAATCCCGTATGAAGGCTTCCGCTATTCTTCGGAATTGACAGAGGGGATCCTGATTGCAGATGCGCTTGGAGAGCCGCGGGAAGATGTATATAAAACTTTGGTGACGGTTTCGGGCACGGGTACGCACTATGTTTTTGTGATCCCGGTGGAAAAAACGCTTGATCTGAAAGCCGCGGCGCGTTCGGTGGGGGCAAAATCGGTTTCGATGCTGAAACAAAAAGAATTATTGCCGACAACGGGCTATATTCACGGCGGATGTTCGCCGATCGGGATGAAAAAGCCGTTTCACACCGTGATCGACAGCAGTGCGCAGCCAAAAGAGGCGTTTTTTGTAAGCGCCGGCAAAGTGGGCGCGCAGATCCGGGTTTCGCCTACGGCGTTGGCGGCTTTGATCGGGGCGGATTTCTCCGCGATTGTAACTTCATAAAGGCGCTTTATTCCATTTTAACATAGCAAAACGGCAGGAGATTGAAGAAGTTATGACAGCCAATTATCACACGCACACGCCCCGTTGTCATCACGCGGCGGGAACCGAAAAAGAGTATATTGAAAACGCGATTCAAGGCGGATTTCGGATTTTAGGCTTTGCCGATCATTCGCCGCAGTTTTTTGAAGGCGGGTATGTTTCCGCGATGCGGATGCTGCCTTCTCAAGCGCCGGAATATGTGGAAACGATCAAGCGTTTGGCAGAAGAATACCGCAACGATCTTCAAATTCTGGTAGGGTTTGAGGCGGAGTATTTCCCGGCCTTGTTCCCAAGGCTTAAACAGTTATGCCGGGATTGCGGAGTGGATTACCTGATTTTAGGGCAGCATTTTTTGCATAACGAGCAATCCGGAGTTTATGTAGGCGTGGAAGGGTGCGATCAAGAAAAACTAACCGCCTATGTCGATGAAGTGATCGAAGGCATCGAAACCGGCTGTTTTACCTATGTTGCCCATCCCGATGTATGCCGGTATGATGCGGA